>DAOSBX010000004.1 GCA_035361075.1 Candidatus Hydrogenedens sp.
GAAGGTTCGATAGAAGGCTCAACCGAAGGTTCGGTTGAAGGTGCAACTGAAGGTGAATGGGAAATATTACCTATCCATTCCGCTGACCAGGATAGCGATGGAAAAATCAGTTTAAGAGAACTACTCCGTATTATCCAATTCTTTAACGCAGGAGGATTCCATTGTGAAGAAGGAACAGAAGACGGTTATGCTCCCTATTTTGATGGTGATAAAACATGTAGACCCCATGCTTCCGATTACAATCCAAGAGATTGGAAGATTTCTCTACCAGAACTACTTCGGCTAATACAGTTCTTCAATACCGGAAGTTATCACCGTTGTGATGAAGGAACTGAAGACGGATATTGCCCCGGCCCAGCATAAACTCAAAGATAAAAATAAAAGATATTTTAAGAGGGCAAGTTTTGATTAACTTGCCCTCTTTTTTCATCTCTATAAAATATTTTAAGTTTCGAAGATTTGACATGTAGAAAGCATACAATAAAGATAATGGAAGTAGCCAAAATACCCGCAGAGAAAGGAAGTACTTGTTTAAGGCATACCATGTTTATTCTGAAAATCCAAGGGAATAGGTCCTAAGATGTATCTGTGAATGTTAAACCTGAAATCATAAATAGCACCGAGGGGAGGTTGTGTTTTAGAGAAAACACAGATTGATTACGGTACGTTGTTAATGTTGGCTAAGAGCTGTTTTAGTTAAAGATATCTGCACCTTGGACAAGCAGGAAGTTACAGATTGAATATAACACAGTAAATAGGATATATCGGATTCTACACGATGGGATATCATGGAATCTGGGCAGTTAAGCAGATAGGAGGAGGGGTATAAAAGTTTTCAGGCGAGGTAGAATAGGTGGAAGATTAGAACAAAAGATACTGGTATTTAGACACATTAAACGAGAAGATAAGGCAAGGGTTAAGGTGATATCTGATATGAATCTTACTGATTGCCTTATCTGTTCTACTTATTTCATAATGCCCAACACATATAAAAAAGAACAATTAAAATCTCTGTACTCCAACTTTCCGAAGTATTTCAATCACGAAAAAGAGTGGGCCGATAAGTAATTGAATTAAGTTATCCGTAAAAGCAGGCTTTTTCTTCTCAAATACTGTATGACCTATAAACTGTAAAATCCATCCCCCAACAAATAAAACGAGGAAAACCATTAGATTTACTCTCCACTCAACTTTTTGGAATAAAAAGGTTAAAGCAAACAATGGAGATATAAGCAAAGCCATAATAAAGGATATTGTTTTGTCAAGTATAAAATAATAGAAAAATACACAAACTAAAAATATAGTAGCCCCATTTATATATACCGGGAAACCAGGATATTTCAGCCATGACAAGAATAACAGGAGGGAGAAAATAATAATTGGAATACCAAAATAATGGGTAAGTTTATTATAAGGATTTTTATGATAACCTGCATAAATATCAATTTGTTCTTTAAGTGTCTTCATAAACAATAATCCTCCTCACTAAAACAAAACAAAAAGAGCCTTACTGTTTATTTCTTATTTTTCAAGGGAGGCTTAATATTTTATCTGCTTGCCTTTTTAATTTATTGCAAACATTTTCAGGTGTGTCCATCATAGTAAGCACTTCTAATTCAGCACTTTCTACCATATCACGAATTTGTTGCCAACCGGACAAATTAGGTTCAGGTCGAGCAAATTTCAAGCATTCATAGGGAATACGTGCAAATGGTTTATTACGCCAGAAATTTTGTAAAAGGGGATTACGTTCTGCTGATTTTCGAATTGGCACATATCCTGTCTCTATTGCCCATTGGACTACATTTTCTGTTGATGTCATAAAGCGAACAAATTGCCATGCCCTTCTTTGATGTTCAGGCGTTGTATTAAATATGGTTATATTTGGACCAAATAACACAGTTACGAGAGGCACATTCCTATCATGAGGTAGAGGGGCAATTCCCCAATTAAAAGATTTTTCTTTTTCTAACATTTCAAGGGATATTCTAACAGAACTGGAACGAATCATAAAGGCTATATCGCCTTTGGCAAATGAGACCTGGTCATCGAATGTTCCCGGTGTAATAACAAAGGCAAGGTTTTCTTTCACAAGTTGGCGTAAAAATGAGAAAACACGTAGTGTCTCAGGGGAATTAAAAAGCGTTTTCCTCCCCTGAACAATATCTCCACCAAAACTATATATCATTGCATCAATTGTAGAACAATCAATAGATATAGCGTAGCCTGCCTTCCCTGTTTGTGATTTGACAATTTTTAAAAAGTTATAAAAATCATCCCACGTCTGCGGTGGAGAGTTAATTCCTGATTGCTTCAACACATCAATATTGTAATATAAAACAAGAACACTTTTCGCTAATGGGAAAGAATAAAGTTTGTTTCCGAAATCAGGGTAACGATTTGCTTCTATTACCGCTGGAAAGAAATCAGCCAGTTCATTTGCAGGAAGACCTATTTCAGGGTCATTTATAAATTCATCAATCGATACAACTGCTCCTGTTGGAATATACTCACTTGTCATACTTTCATACGAAACAGCCAAATCCGGCAGTTTACGAGCTTGAATACTGGCTGATACTTTTCGAAATATTTCTGAGTATCCTCCTGCTCGCTCTACTTTTATTGGCAACTCTGGAAACCCAGTATTAAATTCATTTGCTTTATTCTTGATAAACATGGCACTCTCTGCTGTCTGTCTATCCCAAAATACAACATGCTCTTGATTAATAGGTACAAAGTGATTACCAACCTGGGTACATGAAGAGAATATACATAAAGCAAGTGGAATAAAAATAATATCTCTTATTGTATTTGGGTCTTTCATCTCTAACCTTTTAATCCTACCCGTATCGATTCTTGAAAAAAATATCTCTGTGCTATAAGGTAAATAATTATTGTAGGCAGTGCTACTAAAGTGGAAGCTGTCATCAGAAGGTTAACACGAACACCTGCATCTCCAGAGAAAACAGTCAAGCCAACTTGCACTACACGTTTTGTTTCATCAGCGGTAACAATAAGGGGCCATAATAAAGAATTATAACTATTTAAAAAAGAAAAGAGAGCTACCGTAATTAAGGCAGGCTTAACAAAGGGTATTGCAAGATGAATTAAAAACGAAATATGACTACAACCATCAATCTGTGCAGATTCATAATAATCATTCGGTATCGTCATAAAGGCTTGACGAAGCATAAGTATAGAAAATGCATTTGCACACCAAGGGAAAATCAAAGCGAAATAGGTATTATACCAACCTAACCTACTGATCAAAATGAAATTTGGGATTAACACAGCCTCAAAAGGAACCATCATGGTTGCCATCACCAACGCAAAAATAACATTTTTACCAAAAAATCTTAATCGTGCAAATGCATATCCAGCTAATAATGAATTGATACAAACAAAAAAAGTAACTGTCCCTGCAACGAAAAAAGAGTTAAAGAAATATTTCCCGAATGGAGCAAATTTGAAAATATAGATCCAATTTTCCCACTGCCATTGCTTTGGAAAAAGCCACAAAGATGGGGTCGTTGCTTCTTCTAATGTTTTCAAGGATGATGTCACCATCCATAAAAAGGGAAAACTTACAAAGAAACCAAAAACAAACAGAATAAAGTAAATAACCCCTTTCCACACATATCTACTTAAATCATAATGAATATTATATCCTTTTTTTTCTAAAGTGCTATTGATAAAAAACATATCTTCTTGCCCATTGCCATTGAATATATGTTAATAGCATAATAAAAATACTTAATAAAATGGCGACTGCAGAACCATATCCCCAATAACCATACTCATAGAATTGAGAATAGATATGGAGCATTAGATTTTCTGTCGTACCTAATGTCCTTCCACTTGCAGGGCTAAGTGCATAAAAGCTACTAAATGATTGCAATGAACGAATGGATTGTACTGTAATTAAAAAAAGCCATGTAGGACTTAACAATGGCAATTCTATATGCAATAGTATTTTCCATGGATTAGCACCATCTATTTTTGCAGATTCATAATATTCTTGTGGAAGAGTACTCATTCCAGCAAGAAAAACAACCACTGCAAAACCAAAGGTATGCCATATATCAAAAAGTGATATACAAACCAAGGCAAGACTCGGTCCATAATGAGGGTCGATAGCACCTCCAGTAATAATATTCAAAACACCCCGAGGTTCTAATAACCACTGTTGAACTGGAAGCCCTAACGTTTTAAGTATATAGTTAAACAAACCTAATTGAGGATTATAGAAAATACGCCATACCATTGCTACCGCAACTGTCGAAGTTACATAAGGAACGAAAAATAGGATTCGCAAAAATGTTCTTGCTCTAATGATTTTTGCTAAGAAATATGCAAATGTAAACCCTAATAATAATGTAGCAGGGATAGTTATCATAGCGTAGTAAAGTGTTACTTGTAAGCTTTGCCAGAACATAGGATTTTGAAAAGCAAATATATAATTTTTTAAACCTACAAACGTTCCCATATTTCTTTTACCTCCCCATAAACTCAACTGAAGAGCATAAAATATAGGAAAGATAAAAAAAGGAAATAAAATTAAAAGAGAAGGAAACAGGAACATTAATGCTGTAAATAATTCATAATATTTCTTTTTATATTTTAAATATTTCAACGATAAATTCCCCTTGTATATTGCTACTATTCTATAAAAATAGACACCCAAATAAAAATCAAGGATACGACAAATTAAAACTCAATAAGATTACTTAAAAGTGAAAATGTTTTCTGCACAGCACCTTGATTTTGTAACACGATTTTACGAGCACGTGTCCCATAATTAATAGACTCGTAAGGGGACTGAAAAAGTTTTTCTATAACACTGGGGAGTTCTTCATAATTTTGTAATTGAATTGCCCCATCATCTTTAGTAAGTTTTTCTGCTGGTTCTTGGAAATTTCGCATATATGGTCCAAAAATAGGAACAACACCCAATCCAGCGGGCTCGAGTGGATTATGCCCATCTACTCCTGGAAACCAACTTCCACCAATGATAGCCACGTCTGCTATTGAATAAAATTGATTTAATTCTCCTATGGTATCTATAACAATTATTTTCTCTTCTTGTCTCCTCTTACCTTTTAGATTATCCGTACGTAATATAATAGGTTCTGAACCAAAGTATGCCATTATTTGATTTTTCTTTTCGGGATGTCTCGGTGCAAGAATAAGAAATAAATTTGGAAATTTTGTATGCAGTTCCTCCCAAACTCTTTTTGCAACTATTTCATCGCCATCCCGCAAACTACCGAAAACAATAACTTTAGCGTCTTTAGGAATATCTAATGACATACGCAATCTATTACGGATATTTATATTTATTCCTGTTGCAACAGAATCATATTTAATATTTCCTACAACACATATCTTTTGAGTATCTGCACCAAGTTCTGTAAAACGTTCTGCATATTCTTCGGTTGGTGTCATAATTATATTTATTTTCTGGATAAGGTCCTTGTATACCTTCTTCCAACGCCGATATAATCGGAAGAACTTATCACTTATCCTACCATTTATGATTGCTATCGGAATGTGATATTTATTTGTTAATCGAATAAGATTAGGCCAAAGTTCAGTTTCAACGATAACCAATAAGCGAGGGGCTATCTGTTTTAAAAACGACTCCACAACTTCAGGATGGTCAAATGGGCACCATGTAATATTAATTGAATACTCTTTATATTTTCTTTCTGCTTGCTGAAAACCGCTAATGGTGCTTACAGTTAACATGAGTGAAATATTTGGAAATATTTCATGCCACTGCTTAATAAAAGGTTCAATTTGATTTACTTCGCCGACACTGCACGCATGTATCCACACAGGATTTGTTAGTGGTGGTATTGGAGGGAAAAAACGATTTAATAATAGAAAATATTTCCGACTAAATCTTAGATAAAGTTTTATTCCCGGAGCTAATATTTTCCAGAGTAAGTTATAAACAAACACCCACATATATTCTGATTAACTATAAAACCCCTATCTATATTTTCTTTTTTATGAGGCTTCTTTTCCAACGCTGAAGAATCGTGCACCGGTTGTATCTATGATATCCGGTGTAACAAAAATCAATAGACTGGACTGCGATACTTCTTTAGATTTTCCACGGAAGAAGAAACCAATTAAGGGAATATCAGCAAGGTATGGCATCTTTTGATTATTATGGATAGTTTTATCCTGTACCAAACCACCAAGAACGAGAGTATCACCATCATGCACAATTACGTTGGTCCATGCTGCCTGCCACGATGTTGTCGGCAATACAATCTCTGTGACTGTTTCATTAGTGCCCACAATATTCTTCTGTTCAAATCTCTTTTCACCGATACGAGCACGCACTTCAGGATTTAACCAAAGACGTATCTGGTCGTTATCGCGAATTTGAGGTGTAACAGATAAGGCTATACCGAAATTAAATGGACTGAACGTTGGCTGAGTAATAACGGATTGTGTTGGGGTGCCACCAAATCCACCTTCTGTGGTCCAAACTTCATTATAAACCTGGGTTAAATAATATTCAGTCTGGAAATCTGCAACTACTGCTGGCTTACGGTTCATCGTTGTTACACGAGGAGCACTAAGTAATTCTGACTCTGATAAACTATTCAGATAGTCAAATGACACACTTAATTTGTCCCCATCTGCATTATCTATAATTTTTGTCATGATACTAAAAGTTGGATTCGCTGCAGATAATGCTGGGTCAACCAACCCTGAAATTGTCCCCTGTGTAACAGAATTACGAATAACCTGGCTCCCATCAGGCCGGACATAAAATGGTACTTCTTCATCCACACCATCACCATTTATATCATAACTATAAGTCTGCTGTGATAAATATTCATTTTGTCGGGGTCTATTGTTTTGGTCACTTAAATCGCCTGACCAGTTAAATCCTATTTTCTTTAAATCAGATACACGAACGGTTAAGAATTTTGCTTCGATACTTACCTGTTTAGGTGTAACATCAATTTGCCCTAAAACTTGTTCGAACTTGTCTAAATTTGTAGGGGTGTTCGTTACAATAAGCATGTTTGTTGCTTCATTATACGCTATCTTGGAAAGGACTTCACCCGTGTATGGTTCCTTAATAGAAGGTATAGCATCAGCAAGAATTTGTAAGCCTGACATTTGAGATTCTTCAAAACCGGCACGAGCACCCAATTGGGCTGTACCAGCCGCACCTCCATATCCTGTAGTAGTTGTACCTGTTGCTAATGCTCCTCTACCACCTAAACCTGCTGTAGCACCTGTTCCTGCTTGTACTATACCTACTGGACCTAATTCACCTACAACCTGGTCACTGATTGATGAAAACATATCTGAAATATTACTTAATGTGGTAACATCTCTTCCATAACCACCCATACCTCCGTACATACCTCCACCATATCCGCCCATACCACCTCTGTAACCACCATACATACCTCCGCCATACATACCGCCCATTCCGCCTCCATACATTCCGCCCATTCCGCCTCCATACATACCACCGCCATATCCACCTACCCCACCTCTATAGCCTCCACCATAACCACCGCCTCCATACATTCCGCCCATTCCGCCTCCATACATCCCTCCTCCATACATTCCACCCATTCCGCCTCCATACATCCCTCCTCCATACATTCCACCCATTCCGCCCCCATACATCCCTCTTCCACCATACATTCCGCCTCCATACATTCCGCCCATTCCGCCTCCGTATCCTCCTCCTCCTCCTACTCCACCGAAAGGATTACGAAGTACTAATTTAAATAGTATATCCGCCCCGACATTTCTCAATTCATAGAATCTGGTCTCTAAAGGCTCGAATGTTTCTTGACGAATAATTTCAGGTTTACTTATCCACACAAAACCTGGCTGAACAGAAAAATCTAAGCCAAGAGGTCGTAATAAAGCCTTTAATGCTTCTCTTAATGTAACATCTTTAAGACTTATATACGGAACAATACCATCCGATTTCGTACCATAATAGACATCTGCTTGAGCTAAACCTACTCCGGGTGTTCCTGGTGTACCATACGGTGTCGTTCCAATCCCGCCACCTTGGAACCCACCAGGTCCTGGTCTTAGTCCAACACCCCCTGTTGTAGGAGCAGCGCCTCCAGGCGGACGAAGTCCACCTGGAGCACCACCAAATGCAGGTGCTCCTGGAGGGCCACCGGGCATTCCCAATGCTCCGGGCTGAGCAGGTTGGCCCGTTGCTTGCTGAGCTTGTTGTTTTGCTGGTGGTTCTACAGCTCGATTATCAATAACAATGTTTACTCCGTAACTATCAGAAATAAATTGCGTAATTTCACTTATATGTATATCTTCAAATTCAATACTTACTACTGAATCTAATGATTTCTCTATCTCGCTCACTTTCGTTACTGGTGCAACTTCTTCTTCAATTTCTGGGACTGTAAATTTATAAGGTTTTATACCTCTTGCGTCAGCACCTTCTGGAAGCTGTTTTTGCTTCTCAATAAAATCTCTAATCTTGGCTCTATCTTCTGCAACTTTTCTTTCAGATTCTTTAACAGATTGTTGATGCAGTTTGATTGTCGCCTGATGAAGTCCTTCACGAGCTATATCATTTTTAGGGTCAATTAAAAGTATATTGTTATATATCTCTACTGCGATATCAAATTTTTGCGCTTCCATATAACGTTGAGCATCAGAAAGTAACTTTTGTACTCTTTCCTTTTTTAATTCATCTGCTGTTTTTTCAGGGACTTCAGTTGGTACTGCAGGTTGAAATGTCTCAAAAGCAGGCGGTGCAGTTGCTTCTGGCTTTTCACCTATTGAAAGTTGTAATTGTGCATTACATTTTTGTTGGTACACCTGAGCTTCTTGATGATTTGGATTTAAGGCAAGAGCACGATTGAACTCAGTTAACGCTTCACGATACAATTCTTTTTTATATAGTCCAACCCCTCTACGGAAATACGTTTCTGCATTTTCTTCCGCTGAAGGATTTTGTCCTGAATCTATATTTTCTGCTGATGTTGCATCCTGAACTTCAAGAGGTGCAACTGCAGATACCTCTTCTGAGGCATTTGATTCTGTTTGTGCACGAGCCCCGCTCGACATTATCAAAAGGATTGACACAAACAATAATAAAAACTTAACTACTCGATAATGAAAATGTTTTGTTGTAAACATTCGTAATTTTTCCTCCGGTGGTTTTTTGTTGATAACCGTTTGGAAGTTATTATTATATATACAATTATCTAATAAATTAAACACCATTTTCATTTTTTTTCCTTTTATTTTCTCATTTCAAGTGTAAATCTTCTTCCATATTGTTCAGAATATATAATAACAGTTTTTTCATCCGGATTGACTTGTTCCAAAATAAATTGTTCGAACTCTTCGCCTTCATCATACCATTTTGTTGTAGAACGAGTACGAAGTTGTGCTCTCCATTTTTCGCCAACTTGTCGTATATTAAGTAATGTGATTCCGAGGTCTTTTGCTGTGACTGCTTGTTCTCCTTTTTTGCCTGCGGTTTCACCTGCAAAATACCAGAAAGGATTTTCACGCCATAGTGAAGCATAGGTCCCAGGAATAGATAATGAAGGTGGTAATGGTGGCACAGGAGGTCTGAGTTCATCCGGCACCTCCTTCCGTGGTGGAGAATAAGTTTTTTCTACTGGTGGTGGTGGTGGATAGGCAATGATATACACACGATATCCTAATATCCCAACTAAAACCAATAATACAAATTTTTCTTTGTTCCACCAAAACCATATTCCTATTTTTTGTATTCTATCTAACATATTCAGTTCATAACCAATATATTACGTTTAAACCATTTCCATGCTTTTCCAAAAAAACCTGGCTCTTCTGTAGTCGTCGTTGCTGTTGCTCCTTTTCGGCCGGGTGCTCCAGCTCCCATTTGAGCTTGATATTGGAGGCGAATATCAGCCCCCACTTCCTTCGGAGGATTATAATTTGCCTGAGATATAATCATCTCTATTTGAAGTAGAGGCTCTACATTATAAGCGATATAGGGATATTGAATTCTAATACAATTGATATTAAAATACCTGTTTGATAACCTTAATTTTTCTTCAACAAAATTTACAAAGTCTTTCATATTCATTGTGCATCGGATACCGAACAAATAAAAAGAAAGTAATTTTTCAAATTCGGGTGCTTGATTAATAGGTTGCCAAAAAACAATATCATCGATACTTGCCATCTTTGAATCCAGTAAGAACTCACACATCTTAATTCCGAAGGCAAGTTTTGCTAATGCTCTGTTCACTACCTGCTCTGTAACATCTTGTCTTGATATCTCATCAAGTGTAGGGACGCCAAGAGATTTACGAATATCCTGAGGGAATAAGTCATACCGTCCCATTTTTTCGCCTACTTTTTCATATAACTGTTTTATCATTTTTTGGGCTTGCTCTTCGTACCAGAATTTTAGTATTACTCCTTCTTTTGGTGGGACTTCATGTTCTGTCCAATTACTTAAATTAAAAAATGCAGATCTTTGTTTTACTGTTTCTTCCCATGGAACAACCTGGGCTCGCCATTCTCTAATTAACACTTCGGGATCGGTCTGAGAAAAGGTCTGTTCCAAATCCATTAACGCCGCTTCATAATTCTTTTTTAAATTTTCATCTTTTTTATATTCTGCCAATTGCTTTTGTAAAAAGAAATAGTAGATGCCAGCGAAAAGAAGAAAAGATAATAGCAATACAGTAATATAGATAATGGTTCCTCGTGAAATAGTTATGTTCATTATCGTGCCCCTCCTCCACCTTGTTGTGTTGCATCAGTAGCCATAGCTTTTTGAAACTGAATGGTAACCACAAATGTAAAGAGATTTTGTCCTGTAGGTGAGAAGGCGGTTGTTTGACCTGTTTGTTGGGAATACATACCTAATCCACGCTGTTGTCCACCTGGACCTGATATACCCGAACTTCCTTGAAAAGCAGTCTGTGCATTATAAAGGGAATCCCATGTGGTAACCTGTACACTGGCTTCTGAAAAAATAACATTTTTACAAGATAAGATCATACCATCAGGAAGGGTTTGATTTACCTTCTTCAAATTTTCAACAAAGTTCTTTATTATTATGTCTGAAGTGGCTAACCCCGCAATTCGGAAACCATTAGCGCGAGGTAAAGGTTGTTGCTGTTGTTGTCCTTGCGGTTGAGGTGTTGGAGTTACTGGTTCTGCTCCTCTACCAAAGATACCTCCTCTTCCCGACCCAAAACCACCAACAACTGCACCTTTCGCCCCAATTCCCGGGAAACCGGTTATATTAAATTGTGGTTGTTGCGTTTGTTGATGCACTCCCATTCCGGGGACGTTCCTCATCTGGGCTGGCATCTGTCCACCTTGTGGTTCTTGTATCAATACAGTTTCTACAGAACTGAACCACAAACCATCTTTATCTGTTCGGGGTGGCCTTGCAGAAAGAACCAATGATAATTCATCTAACCAAAATCGTCTGGTTTTTACACCCCTATCAAGAGTATCAACTTTCTTTTTCAATACTTCTATCTCTGTTTTTGCTTCTGCTAATTTTTGTTTTAATGGAGATGTAATTGTTGGGTTTTGTGCCACTTCCGGGTCATACATTTGCACATAGCGACGAAGTTCTTCTATCCGTTGTTTAACCAATTTATTCTGTGCCGCATGCACAGGAATGACAGACGCCATAATCAAAGCAAGTGTTACCATGGACAAAGCCCAATATATGGCTTGTTCTTTTCTCCGTCGCATCTCTAAAATTCGCGGAGGTATTAAATTAATTTCTAAAGCGGTGGACTCCCAGTTCCTTAGAGCCAAACCGAGAACAACACAACTTCTTTCTGGATGCTGGACAATAGATTGTGCATCGGGACCAATAGTAATACCGCTAAGTGGTTGAGCAATACGCACATCAATTCCGAGAGCACGTTGTAAGTATGGGACTATATTACGGAGTGCACAACTGCCACCACAAAGATACACTCGCATAACTTGACTTCCACCTGGCAAAGAACGAAAATATGAAAATGAACGTTGTATTTCACTTACTAACCGATTCAACACCCTACCAATGGCTTCGCCTCCCTTACCATCAATTTGTGGATTTCCAGTAGGAGCAAAACCTTTTTCACACTTAATTCTTTCTGCCTCTTCAAATGGAATATTAAAAGTATCTGCAATGGCTTGCGTAATATCGTTACCACCCAAGTTGAGGGTTCGAGTATTACGGAAAATACCATCTCGCTCTACCACAATATTTGTTGTAGAAGCACCTAAATCTATAATAGCAACACTTTCTGAATGAGCATGGATTTCGCCCACATATTTAAGCCAGCTATATGAGGCAAAAGGAATAACATCTACAATTTCTGGCTGAAGTTTTAATCCATCAAGAACCGATAAAAATTTATCAACAACATCAGTCTTTATTGCAACCATTAATACTTCATAACCACCGCCTTCCGGATGGTCTAATATTTGATAATCAATTGCAATTTGTTTTAAATCAAATGGAATTTGTTGCTGTATTTCATAACGAACAATTTGGTCTACTTTCCTTTCTGATACAGGTGGTAGCGAACGAACACGAACAAATACAGATTGCCCAGGAACAGCAATAATTAGCTTTTTAGACCTAATTTTAGCCTGTTTTAATAAATCACTTACTGCCTTCTTTCTTACATCTCTTCTCTCTTCTTCATTCATTCTAAAATCATTCGGGACTGGTTTCTCAAAATACTTTACTATCTGCAAGCCATTCTTTGTTTTTACAAATTCACAAAGCCTAACTGCAGATGTTCCTATTTCAAGAACAACTCTTTTTTTACCTCTTCGTGTCGAATATATTGACATAACTTTTCTTTAACTATTTAATCCTTTTTCTATCATATTATTGTAATATATTTTTTACCATAAAGTAAATTCTTTCCAAGGTTTCATTTTTTTCACTTATAATATCCTTGTTAATAATTGTATAACAAATGAGTTTAAAAGTCAAGAAAATTATTGACAAAAATTATTTATTTTTTTATATTTATTTATGAGTTCTTTTAGCATATTATTCTAATAATTTTTTACCCCGTATACAAATTTTAAAGATTACTTTTTTCCCTCTTCACTAAGAACAGATGGGACATCTTTCACACACCTAAAACCATAATCTGCTCGTGTAGCATCCATTCGGTCAAAATGTCTACGTGCACATCTAACATCGAATTTATCTGTCATAAAAGAGCCACCTCTCAATACTCGATAAATCTGTCCGTATTCTTTTTTAACTGATTGATTCCCTTCATAACGTTGATACCAATCAGAGACCCACTCATAAACATTTCCAGCCATATCGAAACATCCATAAGGAGAAACTCCACCAATATAGCTTCCTACAATGGCTGGCGCATCAAGGTTTGATTCTTTCGAATTGCATAGGCTTGAAGAGAAGTCGTTACCCCATGGGTATTCTCTGCCATCTTCGCCACGGGCAGCTTTTTCCCATTCTACTTCCGTAGGTAAACGTTTTCCTACTCTTGTAGCATACGACGTTGCCTGGTCCCATGACACACCGGTAACAGGATGTCTTTCTTGCCCTTTTGCAAAATTATGGTCTGGAAAAACTTTTTTAAATTCCTCATTCGTTACTTCATATTTATCGATATAAAATGCAGGAACAAATATTTTTCTTCTTGGCGATTCATCTGGAGAACGTTCATTTTCGCCCATAACAAATTCACCTGCTGGAACAAGAACCATCCCAGGCGGGGTTTCTCCTACTTTCAGTACAAGTGTTATCGACTTTTCCTCATTAGGTCCCAAAACTAATTTTGTATGTTCTTCTAAAAAACCTGGTGCAGTAACGCTGATTAAATATTCTCCTGGTGCAAGTTGAAATTGGGCTGGTGTTTTTTGTGTTTGGGGAACATTATTTATTCTTATAATCCCACTGGTTGGTCGTGAAAGAATATTTAGGGTTCCCTCCATTGGTTTTAAAATATATTTTATGGGATACTGAAAATCTTCACGAACTTCAAGGTCTCCTTCTACTGGATAATAGTTAACCAGTTCGATTTTATATCTTCTATGACCAATTTCAACAGGATGTCGTAAAATAGGTGTTTTACCAATCTTTACCCCTTCAAGAAATACTTCTGCACCAGCTGGTTCTGTCTCAAAAGTCACATAGCCTTGTAATGGCTTCAACTCAATAGTAAAATGAGAATGTTCCCCCGGAGGGAGTATCAACGTTTCTACCGTTCTTTGGTATTTTTCCTTTTTAAGAATAACTTCAAGAGGACCTGGTGGAATATTAGTTAATGTAAGAGGTGTTACACCTTTTTCTTCACCGTGAATAACAACAATCGCTTCCTGTTCTGGAGAACTTTCAATAGTAACACTACTTAATTCAACTTGTTTTTTTTCTGATGAACATGAAGTTAAACAGGATATGATGATAAAAATACCTAAGCAACCCCACAAAATAACCCGAGTCATATAGGCAATCATCTTTTACAGCAGCCAGAGTTAAACTTCTTTTTACTTCTTTACTTATTACTTTTATATTATATATTTACCTTGGTTTTATTGCAAATTTTATTCATGTATGAATAACTTTATTTTCTGTTCATCTTTCGGCTGTGAGGGTGCTGTTATTGCTCTTTCTGTATCTCCTACAGGTGGATATATTGTTACTGATACTTTTGTTGGTGTTGAGTCAGTTATTAAAGCACCTGTAGTAATATCTTGAGCAAAAGCACGCACTACAATATCATACTTTACATCACGTTTTCTGTAGCCTTTTTCTGGTGAACCTTCATCACCCAATCTATCTGCAGGTAATCCTTCGCATTTTGTCGGTGGGGCATTCAAAAAATTACTAACACTGGTATACCAATTCAGATTGAATGTTGGATTATCATTAGGTGGGTTCATAAAATCTGTCGGGATATAAATTTCTGCTGTTGTAGCCCCCTGAAGCATATATACAGTTCCTCCCGCCACCAAATTGGAATCTTCAAATATTTGCACATCAAAACCATATTGACTAATTGCATAACCCTGAGTAGGTATAACAATAGACATTTTCAGTTTCATTTCGACTCTATAATTACATGCATCTTCATATAGAGGAAGTGGGACACGTTGGACTGCCCCAAAATCTCGTTCGCCAAAGTTATAATTGACCTCTCTCCATGTTGGATAATCTGCGGTACAACGATTCCACCATGTATCTACTTGCAAATTCGTATCAATATCAAAATCACATGGATTTCGCCATACTGCTAATGGAACAGCATTTGCCGTTAATGTCCCTATTGCATCTACTTTATTGCCTAATAATACAGTAGGTAAAGGTCGTACATTTCCAGCCTCATCAGCTCCTGTCATTGTAGCCATTAACAAAGCACCACAATATTTTCTATCACTTATAACACTGCCGAGAGTTGTTATACTTCCATTCGAGAATACAATAGGTGTATTTTTATCTAAACTTTCTCTATCAATTATCCAGCCCCATCTATTATTAAATACATCCACAGGTATCCATTGCGTTGTTTCGTAGTTAAACGGGTCAAGGGCTGTCCAAACACGAATCCCAACTATAGACAAACACGGGTCTGCATTAGTTGGTTTCTGCGAAACACTACGTGTTAATTTATACATTATTTGTGGATTATTTGTCCACTCACCAAATTTTGGAGCGGTAGTTATCTCAAAGTCAGGGTCTATCATCCACCATATATTAAGTTCACCTTGTGTTAAGTTAGCCGGCTCATATAAAACATTACCTGACAGGTCTCGAACCCCAAATTTAACACGTATATGCCAATCTATACCAAATAACAAATTCAACCACTGCCAGACGGTTCTTGCTGTTTGCCATGGCTGGGTATATCCTGTTTGCGCCGTATCGTATGTCATAGAGTAAATCAATGAAGGTTGGGTTGAATAAGACAAGACACTATCTACATCATTCAATAAAACAATATATGCACAACCTAATCCCGGCGGATAAGGTTCAAAACCTTCATAAATAGGCCCATTTGCAATTAAATCAAAAATTGGACTACTTCCTGTTACATTTACATCCGTTCTGTTATTATTAAAACCTGAAACTTCAACACTTCTTACGTTTCCTGCAATATCCACAGGGTAAGGGTCATAAAATGCACATTGCAGAGCGAATGAAAGAGGTTCTCTGTTATTGAAGAATATATGTGCTACCTGTCCTAACGTTCCACTACTATACGCCATTGGTTTTAATATATCAGGACACCAATTGGGTGGATATGTAAAACCTGAAGGCGGTGAAACTATATCATTATTCTGGAAAACGAATCCTCCTGCTGTATAACTTAACAAATCTTCCCTCAAACGAGGCTGTATGGTATCTATAATAAATTCAGTATCAGCTGGGGGCAGACGCATTAAAGTTCCATATTCAGAATAAATTCCTATAAGGATTTGTCCAACTCTCAAGAAGAGTCGTGCCCTACCATTGGTTGTAAATTGAATTCCGTCATCATCAGATAAAAACAAATTATTAATAACAAATTCTGCTCTTCCTATTTTCCCCGAAATATCTGTTATCTCAACAGGCTTTTTTAACTCCGCAGGTAATTTATTTATCTGAACAAGTTGGTCAACTGCTCCTACGACATAAGGCACATATTCTTCAGGGACGAGGTACAACATGGAATCAGATAATGTTATATCTCCAACAACTTTTATATCAACATTAAAATCATTACCTATTCCAATGTCTCTCTCTCTTCCTGTTATTTGACGGGGCAAGACAGGACTAACTTTGCACATTGTCCAGAATAAAATTGTTCCTACAATAGGCACTTCATCAGCACTTACTTGAACATTAATAAGACTTCTCATATCACTTTCAAAATCTACAAAAGGATATAGATTGGCTGTTTCGCCACAGCCAGAATTTACAATGTATGTTCGCATTGATGATGGCAAATAATTCTTGATTATTGTATCAAGTGATACCATGGCTGGAATAGGAGTCCTTAATTTACCTGTCCAGGGATAATCAACAAACAAAACCGTAGACGGAAAAACCCCGATTGGCGAACCAATAAGAGTAACACCACTTGTAACATCTGGATGTACCAAGTTCCACCCACTTCTCAACGTAGCACCAGACTCAGCAATAAGCCCTCCGCTCCGATTCTCCCAGATTAACGATGCTATTACACTTGTATCGCCGTTGCCCTTACTTACAACACCTTTCCCTCCATTTGCTCGAATTGTACTTTGTAAAATAACGGCTGTTCCTTGATTTACGACCCCATCTATGTTATTTCCATGAATAACTGTCTGAGAGATACTTGCTACACTATCAGATATAACTGTGATGCCATCATCAAGGAAAGGACCTATGAAACACCTATAAATCTTTGATACTCCACCTGAATTTAAAATTCCAGTGGAGCCTTTCATTAAGGAAATACTTTCGATACATAAATCTCCACCAGGTCTCACCTCGATTAATGGGAATCTACTACGAACAACAGCAACATCATCAATCATGAAAATTGAAGGATGTGCAGTCCGACAATTCTCGTAAACAAAGTATAAAATATGGGGGTTAGTTGTATAAGGTAATGGGATTTCTTCGAGAATCCATTGACCATCAGGAAAATCATCTGCAGTGGCAGACCATACCGGTGTACCATTAAGAGTATCCCAATAAACACTAATCTTACTATTTTCCGGGAAGTCGCCTTTTGAAACTCGTATAATGAATTGGAGGTTATCGGCTGATGTTGGGATATTAATTTCTTCTTGCCATAAAACTCGGATATCTGGTTGTTTCTGTTTTAGTTCTACATACCACACACCGGTATGCGCCTCGGGGAAACCAGTTGGACCACCTTTTATAATGCTGTTGTCGGGTAATACTTCCCATGGTGTAGAATAGCCTGCTTCAAAACTCGGGTCCAAAAGAAGGTTGGGATAACATACCAATGCATTCTGCATTAAAAACACCTTGTATCCGAAACAAAAATCATCTATCAAATATTTTACAGGTTCTTTCAAACATTCCGGCTTTATTCGAATTGTTAAACGATGCTGTGCCATATCTAAAAATGGAATTAATTCATCACAAATTGTGATAGGTTGATAACCATTCCATAACGTATTATCGTTTGCTCTTATTGCCTTTATAACTTGACCATCAATCAAAATTTCTAATTCCGATTCTGAGTCATCCGTTGCATCTACAATTTTAAGCCAGAACATTAATGATGGCTTCATATCAATCCCTGAAAATCGCAAAGCTCTCATGCCTGTAATAGGAGGTTCGGGAAGGGTACAATCTGAAGAATTTAGGTCATAACAATGGATAGGACCCATAGCCAATGCAATTGCATTCTTGTTCCAATACGTATCTGGGTCTATTTCAAAAGATGGATTCTGGATAGCGTTCTGGTAACAAACATCATTGGGACTAACGACACTACCTAAACCGCCATAAGGACTAACACAAAAATCATCAAATAAAATATAGTTTCCTGGTGAAATAGAAATAATATGAGCCTTTACATGAAGTTCAAAACTACTATCACCTTCACCAAGCAAAGGTGGTGTAAGCCAACGTTCTATCTTTGTCCATACTCCTAAGGCTGGCATCCCATTTACACGAGAATCATAAATTACTTTTGCTGTTATATTTTCATTGTCACCTAACCAAACTACAAAATAATCTGTTGGAGCAACTATATTAACTGGTTTTACAAAAAATGAGATTTTTGCTGGTGGAACATCACCCAAGTGTGCACACCAAGGGGCTGTATATCCACCTTCTGGAACAATTACATCATTAATATCTCTTTCGGGGATGACAGGTGTGGTTGTTAATATCCAAGACCCATCAACACCCGATTCAAAATTTCCATTAGGGATGATATAGCCCGGTTCAGGTGGTCTTAAATCAGTTATAGAACCTACAAGAAAATTTACATCATCTAACAAGAAAACAGTCGTATTAGGGTCAAGACTATCAGGTGATACCGCAGAAGGAGCCACCTGGCTAATAAATGAAACTCTATGTGGACTATTATCATTAGTTAGACCGGATGGTATTTCAGCCAAAATACGTGTGTATTGGTCTGTATTAGGAAATGCATTGGGTCTGTATTCTATCAGCGGTGTCCAATTTCCAGGACTCAATTCAGCAAGCAATTGTAACGGTGGCATAACTCCATCAAAAAGAATTTTTAATTGGTCAGTTGATTTTCCACTGAATACATCTGTCTTTACATAAAATTCAAGCCAAACCTGTCTTACCTGCTCTGGTGAAGGGCCTAACATTAAACATTGGTCACCTTCTACAGGGTCATTAACAATCGCCCAATTCCCTACGCCAATCCATGGCGCACAAAGCCCACCGTCAAAACCACCACATACAATCGGTATTGGCACATCAGGTAAAAGATTAAAATCTAAAAATAGCACAAAATCATCAAAATAGACTGTGTTATCTCCTGCCCCTAATTTCTTAATATTCAGTGTTATAATTGGATTTTCACCCCCACTAAACTGTTGTATTAGAGATAATATATCAAATTCCCATGGTTCCCAAGCCATAGGATTTAGAATGGTAGCTATAGGGATTGATAATACCACGCTATCAAGAGTGCCCATTTTAATTGAAATTTCTATTATATCATCTGGGTTTATAGGTCCATTATCCCTCATAATTTTAAATTGAAGCTTAGCATCTACAAGACCAGATAAATCAATTGGTAGCGGGTTCAAAAGAGACAATCCAGTATTTTCTGCATACGATAATTTTGTTGGTTCTGTTCCCTTTGGAAACATAATTGGTTGTGTTTCAAGAATATCGACAACCAATCCAACTTTTGCTAAAAGGATATCCTGATAAACTTCAGGGTCATCAATTACACTTATGGGACCTGTATTTATTGGATTAAAAGGAAACTTAAAATCCTGGCTAATTTGGTCCGGTACTAATGGTTCACTTATTCCTTTGAACAACGCTAAATGAGTTGGACTTAATGCACGTGTATTTTCTTCAATAATAGAGTAGCTTGGGTCATATAGGTCTGGAGGATTTATGTCTACATTCCATACTGAACTATCAGGAGGTTCAAAATCCCCTCCCTTTATAACCCCCTGGAAAATATTGTTTCCTTTAATAACAACTTCAGTAGGCAATCGATTTGTAGACGGAGTCGCTGTATTATCAACACCTACAAGACTAATAGGGCGGTCTACTATAATGGGCTGGTTAATTTCATATACTGTGGGTTTACTGGGACCTGTTTGCATAAGGAAAATAGATTCATCTGTTTCATCTTGTATAACCTGAACTAAATCTTCACCAGGAGTCACAATTCGTTCTCCTGATGAAAACGTAGATATTAAGAGAGAAAAGCAAAATGTTAATAAAGCAGTACCCAATAATTTATTAGCATAAATCATATATTTTAAAGGTACCTTCTTTAACATAATGGCATTCATTTTAATCCTCCTCATATCGGGCTGCGGGCACGCTCCGTTCATATATCATTCGTCCTTTCGACTCTGCTCGGACCACAAATTCATCATTTGTTCGATAATTGAAACACCCATCTTTATTAATATCAACAGCCTGACCTAACTGAACTAAAGCGATGATTTGAAACACATCTGACCTAAAACTAATGTGGTCAGCAACGGCTTCGTATCTCGACAATACATCATTTATTCTTTCTATATAGTTACCTTTTACACTAAGTGGAGTTAAATATTTACCAGAATTTATATCCGCTAATTCCATAGGAGAAGAATAATATCTACCGTCTTCATGCTCCGGTCTATTCGTTGTTAACAAATATGAAAGTTGGAAAGCAGAAAGAGCGGTATCAGATAAGTTGTCTGTATAAGTAGCATCTGTGACAGGAATGGGATTTATTCCATAAGTTGGGTTACTCAAATCTGCATCTTTGGGTAGTGGGCTTTGGCGGTAAAACATTCCTGGTAAGCACATGGAAGAAATGAACACCCTCTTACTTCTCCCCCTTGTATAGATATAAGGCTCTATTGTATTTACATTGATTTTATAAGATGTGGATTTTGAGGGACTCAATACAATATTTGTTAGGAAACATGGAGCATCACCCACATTCCTAACTCGCAATGCGATAAATTTTTGTGTAACTTTAATCATCTGGGGTCGCCAGCCGGCTGCGGCTTGCTTCCCATATATAATTATACCATTTCTATCGGGTTGATAGACAACAACATCTTCAGGAATTATAGTATTATCTGTCCGATACCAATCATCAGGATGGGTCAAACCTGTTGGTATAGTAGAACCTCTCGGTTTTAACCCTTTCGCTTGTGCAGGGTCTGTAATTACTTCGATAGCCAAACGAACCTGAGTGGGGTCATAATCTTGATTAATCCATAATTTACCAAAATCTTCACTAAACAATTCATATGTTGGCGTTCCACCAGCATGTAGTTTCTCATCGTAATATTGAAGTCTACGCATTTGCTCTTCACTAACAACATTAATATAAACGCAATAGTCTCCATTTTCAACACCATCTTCTACATCCCAGATAAATAATGCTTCTGGCCTATTACGTTCGGGATAAATCGTCCTATAACTGCTCGCATAAGCAAAAACTCGCTTTGGTATTTGCCACCGTTGAGCAACATCATTAATATCCACTTGAGGTCTACCAAAAACTCGTGAACCATCAACAAGCCAACTATCCCCTGGCTCTGCATTAAATAAAGTCGGAAGTGGTGTCGGATATTGACCAGCCCATGTTGAACCATCAACAAATTTAGGATAGGTATAGGATTCACCTGGGAACATAAACAAGAACAAAGGAACCCATGCCTCAGGATAAATATTATTATTTAAGTCGTAAGTTATCATTGTTTGGAAATTGCCACCTGACGGGAACACGTCTGTCTCATTTGGATTCGGGCGGATGGGTATAAATTCAGCAGTTCCAACCGTCAACACCTTACCTTCCGTAGAAAACATTAAAGGAGCATCCTTTAATGTCTGGCCTAACTCCACTTTGTTTTTCAACTGTGATGCTGTTACTTCACCCCCAGTCCAAACCTGACGCCAGAAAAACTCATCAGAACCAGGACGATAAAGAACCAAATTTTGACGAGATAAATCAAAAAGATATCTGTTTTCCGGATTTATAAATAGGGATTTCTGACGATAAGCAGAGGTTAAAAACTGATTCTGTATAGGGATTTTTATTCGGTCAATAACTCCCGTATAAGCAACCCCTAAATCTCTATTCTGTTCAAGATTCCAAAATGGATATGACAAAGTCAGTGTTCTACCATTAATTACCGGTGCATCTGGCAATGAACCTTCAGGTGTGGAAAAGTCTTTACTTTCTAATGCAATTTCTGTATATGATTTAGCTAACGGTGTGCTATTATATGTTCTCACAACAAAATCAATATCTGTCTTTAGCCTATATGGATTTTCGTTTGTATAGCCAAACAGTGGGAAATTATTTGGTTCTTCATTATTTATCATTACATTAACAATCTGTTCTAAGTAATGAGGCGATTCCTCCCAATCGTCATAATAGCCATCTGTGGCTTCCCACCTATTACTTAAACCATGCTTATCACCTGCATACTCCGGATGTTTTCGATTCAACGAGCGATAAAAATCCCAAAGCATACAATCAGGAATCCACCACGACGCAAAATCTGGATTCAGTTGCAATTCATTCGGTGCAGGTAAAATATCATCTATTGCACGGTTAGTTACGTCAAGTTCGTTATATGAAACTCCATCAACTAACCCGCCTTTCTGGTCATACAAACAAACAACAACGCAATCTCCTGGATTCCATCGTTTTTCCACAAATGCCTTCCATTGTGGCGGGTCATCATCTGTACCTAAATATGGTGCAATTAGATCTGGGTTTCCAGAATAATTAAGACCTGTCGTTTTATTTGGCGGATTATTCCCATCATAAGGGTCGCTAATAAAATCAACCTCTATGTTGCCGGTAAAATATGTCATTGACTTTAAATGGAAAACAGGTAGCATTCCACTCTCATAACTACCATAACCATAGACCCTATTGTTGCTATAAGGACCAATACGTCCTTCGTCTACACCTTCATTATATAAAATATTTAGAGGGTTACTTTCGTCCGTTGGTCTATCGTCTACAAAACCGTTAAGATTATTATCAACACCATCTTTTTCAAGGATACCTAACTGAGTCTTTCCTCCTGTCAATAATACCCTCCCATCGCCATCATTATCATAACCATCATTTTCAGGCTCATTGGGTAAAATTCCCCCCTGTAAAATTAATTTTGCAATATCATTCACACTAACGATTTGGTCGATCTTTCTCCGTTCCGTTCTATCTACTTTATCTGTTCCAGAAATATCTACATCAATCAATGGAAACTCTACAGATGACAGGGGTACAATGCGGTCCCATGCTTTTCTTGGACCTGCCACATTAATATTCAAATTCGATGGTGTGCTTTCAATTTCATTATCGAATACATTATCATTTAAAACACCATCACTATTATAATCGACAAGGTCCTCCTCTAAACTTGCATTTGTATACCTTCTGTTAAACACATTTTCCACTTCCTCTAAACCTACAAAAGGAGTGGTAATATAGGTCAAAAACTCCAATTCAGCAGGAGGAGCAACATCAGGGATAATGTTACAAACTCCAATTCCGTTCTTTTTAATAATAGAATCGGGATTATAATTTACATCTTTATAATGGTCATACTTATCATTGGGTAAATCCGTTGACGAATCAAAAGTCAATAATAAACGACCTTTAGGAGCGATGGTGTATCTATCGTTTGGATTGTTAGGGTCACCAATTTTTGCAACAACTTTATATGGGTCGATTCTAAAACCGTTTTTATCTCTGGGAATACCTATCTCGAGGGTATAACCTGTCAAATCAATATGCTTATTTGAAATATTAGTCAATTCTATATATTCATGGTCTGGTTCCTGGCTAAACTCCAGATAATTCAATGCGATAGGACTACCCGAATTGACATTTTCTGCCCAAAACGCAATACATAATACAAAATCATTGGTATTATCTCCATCATCGGGTGTATACGGAGGAACTGTAACAGTAAAGGTTTTTCCATTCACGGGTCGTTCTTCTGGTAAAATTCCATCTAACCAGTAGTTAGGAGGAGGTAATGTTTGTGACTCCAATTGTCCGGGTAAAAACACTTTCCCTGTTTCTTCGCCACGGGCATTAACACCAATCCAAGCATCTTGTACTCGTTGAAATACCGCATCGTCATTTACAAGATTCGGTTCGTTTCTGACGTCATCCAGCACAGATGGTTCTATTAAAGTGTCATCATCTAATACGTCCGGGGCATTGACATTTACAGCACAATATTTAACAGCATATTTGAGATGTTGAGTGCTACCTCTCTTTAATGTGTGGTCTGTTAAATTATTTGTATTCAATACTAAATAATATCTCCCTGGGGGCAATTGTTTCGTGGCTCGAATCCGAAACTCAATCACATTCGGGAAATCAAACTCTTGAGAAGGTGATGTTGTATTGTCAATATATCTAAACGTTTCTTCCGTAGTCTCATAATAATTCTCTTTTCCTAAAACATTAGCACTCAACACCCATGGGACAGCTGGCACTATATCGTGTTCATCATCATCAACAAATCGGTTACTTAATGCTTCAACATCTGCAAGGAACAAGGGGATACCTGGCGAATAATTAGTTCGATAGTAGTTATAGTAGTTTTGATACACCGGCACTTCCAGTTCAAGCCTACGCACTGGTCGTACCATGAGTTCCGTTATTCGTATTGATTCCACCCCAGCAACTGTATAACTTATTGAACGTAAATCTTTCAATATGGTTCCATCTGTACTTATGCCATTATCAACTCGATTTGCCCACCAGTAATCGTTAATTGCAAAGAAAATATTTCTCTCTTCTAATGTCTCCTTCATATAATTTTCTATTTCTTTCAAAGGGAAGTTCTCTGGATTATGTCCCTTTTCAAAAACAGATAGCGTGTTCTTATTTGTACTCGGGTTATATACCTTTTCCTCTGATGAACTTAAAGAACTCGGCACTTTTTCTGTTGTTAACCTCGTTTGAACTACATCACTATCTCTCATATCTACTAAATTTACAGCAAATTGAATTGTCTTTAACAATGGGTCCACAGGAAAATTGAAACATTGGGTTTCAGAATTGGGATTCATTGCAGAGACTGGAATACCACTTACATTATCATAGTTATAGAAAAAGAAACCAGGTTCATTGTTATCCTCTTGAAACCATGTAGACCAGTCATCCTCATAACTTCTTAATCCTTCAGCAAAATAAAAGGCGTCATAGGCAGTCGGTAATTTCCATGAAATAGTATTAAGGGTCGAGGCAGGCTTTACAAACATCATAAGAGTTGAGGCAATTTGGTTAGCAGACGCATAATTAATATTTACAGGATTAATTCCACGGAGAGACGCTCCAAATTTTTTTGTTTGTACGTTTTTTGATAATCCAAAAGAAGTTAACACTGACATTATCTGACTAATATTTTTTGACCCCGGCTCACCATATTCTAATAGTTCGGAGATTTGGTCTGTCGTGCTAATAATTCTGTCACCCAATTCCCCAAGTTCATCTGTAACACCATTTTGATTATCATCTGCAAAATCTCGTTCAGCAATTTTATTCAAATAAGGTCTTGCTTTTTGAAATTCACCTGGTTCATCAATCCCTTCAAGAATTCCTAACCAATTATTTACACCATTATCAACAATCCCATCGCCATCATCATCTAATCCATTTGTTAACAAAAGGAAAGCATTAGCATTATCATCAGCAACACCATACCCCGGAAATGCCATATCATAATATAACGGCGAAGAACCTACACCTAAAGAATAGTCCGACACAGAACTATCAATCTGTCCATGAGATGCTCCTGTTAACAAATTCCAAAACTTTCGGGCTATATTTCTTCCACTGGTAGGTAAAAATCGCGTTTCCATTCCATAACCCAACAACCATGGGGACGACATTCCTGGAACAAAATATGTTCGACGTAGTTTGTCTGCAAGGCTCGTCTCCGGAACGGTAAAATTAAAGTCTATAGGATAGTGCCCTCCCGTAGCATTCAAGTTGATTTTACTACTCTCATCTTCTATATATACCGCCATTCTACCATATAAATCACATATAGGCTCACCTGTATGAGTAATATGAATAAAGGGAATTAAACTCTCATAATTGATATCCCTTGTAACTCCTCCAGCAATATCTTTATATTTCCCTCGTGTTGGATATATTTGGATTCCCGGTAAAAAGACATTACCATTAGCATCAAGAAAATGATTGATTTCTATGAAAGATGCACTTTTTGCAGAACGAAATCGATAGGTATCTTCCAGATTCCAGTTTCCCGGCATAGCAAATTTGGCATACATATAATCATAAACCTCCACATCTGCTTGATTATTTTTGTAAATATCATATATGGGAGCACCCCGATTTGGACCAGAGGTTACGAATCCTTTCAAAACAAATGGCGGTCCTGCTAATTCAAGGACTTCACTTCCTATCCTGCTCGTATCGGTTATTTTAAAAAATCTCTCTAAATTATTAGGTCCTATATAAGCATAGGTTTCAAAATTATTTACAAGCATATCATAGTCATTATCAAGACAGTCGACATTCTCCGCTGTTAAAGTGCATACTTTCCCTGAAATAGGATTAACTATTTCTATTGATGACGGCATAATAATTTGAAGATATACCAAGTTGCCATTTTCATCCGGAACCATATCATATTGATTAATAACCCCATCCGCATTCCAGTCCACCTTGATTCGTAATCCAGGCAGAGGTGCGGTTAAAAATAATTGTTCTCGTGGGTTTCCATTATCATCTTTATCATCATCATCGATAAGACCGTTACAATCATTGTCTAAACCATCATTCCCACCCCAATATACAAAAGCACCTATCTCAAATACTTCTTCCGGGTCCGGAGTACATACTTTTTTATCTCCTACCTGTTCACAGAACTGGTCTGTTGGGTCATACAAATCATCTGCACCAAAAACGGGACCTTCTTCATTAATATCATTATCTGGCTTTTCATCCACAAGACCATTTAAATTGTTATCTAAACCATCATCACGAATTTCTCTTATATCTCCTGCGGAATCTGTTATTAAACCGCTAAATAAACGGTCTGCGGACATTGGCATCCATATTGCGTCTTTATATCCATCCCCGTCTAAATCTACATCAGCCCAGGCATTAACCCATTCACGAGTATAAAGTTGTCCGTTAGCATAAGATACCCCATTTCTATCCGCTCCTGTAAACACAGGAGAACCATCCGGATATTGAACCCTGCCATACATAGCAGGCAACAAAAATGGCGCCACATTAGACGGTATATCACCGTCTCTTGTTATCTCATTAAAACTCTTGGCATTTATATTGACCCGATAATAGAGATAATTATTTCCTTCTTTCTGTGGTAGAACCACCCACTTAGAAGGGTCAGCATCCGGAACAACTAATTCTGCATTCAAATCATAAATAACAGGCGCATTTAGATTCTCTATTCGTGGGTAAAAAAGCCAATTGCGACTCCGTGGTCCATTATAGAGTAACTCATAATATCCATCAGCAAAACGGACATATAGAAATCGTCGATTAAGAGGAAGATTTAACATATAACCTTGCAAATTTGGGAAATGCACCCAAGGTCGTGACACATCAATATAGGGGATGCCCTGTTTTGACTGGAGTGAACTTCGTAGAACCAAACCTGCTGGGCCTAATCCTACATTACGAATTGCCCATGGTTTACCTGCAACCCAGGAACCATTAAAAAAGGAACGCCACGAATGGTCTGTTGAAGATGCAAAAGGATGCTGATTTAAATCATTATTTAAGTAAGACATGGCGATATTCATCGCCCCGCGTAACAGCTCGTCTGATTGAGCCTGACGGAGTGATAAATCCGCTACATATAATTCCCCACGTGTAACAAAATAGAAAGTAAAGCCTATCGCAAGAAGAATAGCAATTATTCCAATTGCTAATACTAATGCCGCGCCCGTATTCTTTTTTTGCATAAACTAATTACTCCTTCATGAAGGATAATAACATTCTCGATAAAGTTTATTAAATTTTTACGAGTATTTCAATTTTTACACTACGTTTCATTACATTCCTGCGGGCATCCTCCTTTGTTGTGGGGTTCTAAGTCCGCACGGAATGTCAATTGATTGACTAAACCAGCGCCTGAAATCAGAAATTCCGGGCCGCGGCTTCTCAGACATTATCCAGGCACTAATGGTTATTCGAACAGGTAGACGGTCAAAGAAAATAGATGCAAATGGCGCTGTTTTACTTGGGTCTGTTCCTCTCATTTCTGTCCATATCCTATCCAAAAAAGCAGTAGCACATCCTATCTCTTCTTCTGATATTGATTCCGGAGGTGAGGATAAATAATTCATATACAACGGGATATTCCTTACATCATTAAAATACATGGCTGTTATATTCTCTTCTGATTGATATGAGAAAATGGCACCTGGATATAATAAATCTGTTGCAGTAGTAAAAGTATTTGCTTCATCAATCCAAAATGCACGGGCTCCAAAACCATCTGCCAACACATAATCTTCTGGATTTAAATTAGAGGCTTCCCAGAAATTAAGTAGACGACTTTGTGTTGTTATATTTCCTGTTCCACCGGTAAACAATAGGTATAAATATGCCTGGTCCTTACGTGAAATAGATAGGTCGTAACACCAAATATAAGGTCCTAAATTGAGAGTCCCCTCTCCCCCAGATATAACAGACCTGTTAATAGGGTTCAAGAGTAAATTATACCAATCAACACAATATTTAGAGGGGTTATATACCTGCATTAATAACAAACGGAGTTCTACTTTCCTCATATCTATCAAATTTTTTATAAACTCTTTATCTATGGTCTGATAATTGGGATTGTCAACATAATTTCTTAAATCTTTTGCTATCTGAATATTAGGTACCTGTAAATCCACCCGGCTTAATACGTTTATGTTACTTTGAGAGCCGAGATTTTCTACTAAAAATGCATGGAGCAAAGAGTCCATTTCAGTATAACCTTCTACTGCAAATGGATTATCTACAGTGTTTATCTGCGGTTGAGGGAAAATATGTGTGTTTACATCAATAATATTTGATTGTCCCTTTTCTTCTATTCTAAACAAAGCTAACGGCTGAACTAGTACTCGATATGCTTGTTCATCACCATCAAATACTGGGTTCATGTTAACCTCTGAGAATAAATTTCCTGCGTTAGAAAGGGTGTCTAATTTATTTATAATATCTGTAATATTACATGAAGAAGGGAGTGAATCTACCACCACATCCGGGATATCACCTATAATCTTTTCAAAATTTACATTCGGAATTTTATTTATTAACTTTTTCATATAAATAATATCTTCCAACCTCGTTCTACCCTGACTATTCCTTTTTTTTATTTCATCTGGAGAAATAGCTCCCCACGTCTCAAAAGGAGGAATAAATGGGCTTGGTGCAAAGAAGTAAGTAACTCTCCCAATCATTCCATTATCTAACAGTGTAAGAAATGTGAATGAAGTGGGGGTTCCGTAGAATTGAATATTTTCTCCACGATTTGCTAAGGCACATGCTCTCTGCAAATCACGAGATAAAACCTCCATAGCTGTACGTGCATTATCATAATTATCTTTAATCATATAACCTTGAAGGGTGCTTTCAATTGCTGAAGTAAACATCATCACTAAACCTGCAAGAAGAATAGATAAAATAGCCATCGCCACCAATAATTCAATAAGGGTCACACCGATGTTATACTTTAAGAATCTCGGCATCCTTCTTCGTATTGATGTATATCCCTTACTGTTCTGTAACATAGGTAACGAACCTTTCTTCACGTCCATCATTTAAACGCACTTTGAATGTAACGCGATACAAATCCTTCCCTGATGGAACACGAGAAGCAGATGCACCATAATGTTGATATAACTCATACGCACTTGCAGTCGTCTCTATCATCTGAAAAGCAGTGTCTTTAAGCCATAAATTGAGCCCTGTCGATAATGCTCCACTGACACGAACGCGACTCAGTTCTGTTCGAGCTAAATTTGAAATATTTGCATCGGCAGCAGAATCTGTCAATAACTTTAGAGCTGAAGGAAATAATGCAAAGACAGCGACCAATCCTCCTGCAATAATTGCCAACGCTATGACAATCTCTAAAAGAGTAAATCCATATTTTCTTAAATTTGAATTCATAGGATACTGTGTCTTTATCATAAATTAATTTTTATCCTACCTGTAGACCGGAATAGTTCAATAGTTGCAATTCGATGATTAACCCACTGTTTCTCTACCGGCATACTTTCACCACCAGGTATTACTTCTACTAACGTTGACGGAGTAAAAGAAATATCCAACAACGGTATGATGAATCGTTCTTTTGTGTTTACAGCAGAACTTACACTCAATTTTCCAAAGCTATTAAAAACATGAGCCACCCATAAGTAAGTATTTTGTTCATCTATATACGCCTCACTGGCATGTTCTGTTTCCGCCACATCAAGGAATGGAACCTTAACAAACTGCAGACCTAATAACTGAAATGCATAGGAATCTGCTGACCTATCCCATGACAAAATAGGACCCGGTACCGGTATAAGCATATCGGGCATTACCACATCTGTCATAAACTTCACACTACACACAACAATACCTTCACCAAATTCCTTCAACACTCCGGACTCATTTTCATCCCGAATCGGAACATAAAAATTATCCCAATCCTCCGGAACTCCTAACCTATCACGTATCGTCTCAAAATTAGGATTATTTTTTGAACTAATTTCATACATAATCGCAGCAGACTTTAAAATATGCAAACTGGGTTGAGTACCAACAATAATTCCACTATTTTCTGTTTCAACATTAGTCATATTTAATGGGATTTCAACATCTTGATAAACAACTGCTGTATTTACGCGATATGTAATTGCATACATTCGAGCGACCTGAAGAATCTGTGCCAGTTCTCTGGCTGTACGCCGTAATGGGTCACTCGAGTTCAAATAAAAACGAACAAAGGAGGGAATAAAAATCAGCCCCAATAAGGCTATTATCACCAATACTACCAAAAGTTCCGTTAATGTAAAACCATGTTTTTTCATCATTTCAAAATAACTTATTTTAATCGGGTAATGTGTTAATTTCTAAAACACATTACCCGATGATTCAATTGTCAGCTGTAATAAACATTAACTATAAAATCTCATCCAGCTTTGGCCAGGGTCCCAATTATTAATATCATCTCCTCCACCTTTGTATTCTTCATCCTGGTTCGAAGGATAATCTGCAGGTCCACTATAACTACCCTCAGGTAATGGTAAGGCTTTTTGAGCACTATAAATAGCCTGTCCTGATACAAGATTTGAACCATTAGACCAAATATATGCTATTTTTCCCTTATCCGCAGGATAGCCAAAATCAATTTCCTGATTCGTCTCAGGGTCTACAATATGATACCTATCTTTTAATATAGTTAGTGAATCTATTCTACCTCCTGCACTAACTCCCGGTAAGTTTTTATCCTTTTCTCCTAACATATATATTCTAAACGGAATAGGACCATTTCTCGGGGTCCATGGTCCAGGATATATGTTATATAAATTGCCCCATGGGTCCGTTGCCAAATCTTCGAGATAACCAACACCTAAACGCATAACCACATCTCTATCCAATATACTGGAATAGACAAGCCCAGTTTCAACATCTGCCCTGCCATCAAGTACCCTTCGTCCCTCTCTTAATAACGCATATAACGTACGCGTATAAAGTTCTATAGCTTGTTGGAACTGTCCCGCAGTCATTTGCCCTGGAGTTAAGCCTAATTTTTCACGAACTGCATCCGGAGTAAATAAGAAATTCAAATTCTGGACATTAGCATCGGTAACCATTTTAGTTAATGCTAATTCAATTCCTTTAATATCTCCGAGTGCTCGCGTTGCTCTGCCCCTCGCAATATACCGAACTACATTGGGAACTAAAATAGCGGCAAGTATAGATATAATTGCCATCACAACCAACAGTTCTACTAAGGTGAATCCTTTGTCTTTGTTTTTGTTTTTCATACTGTCTTCCTCCACTCAAGTTGTAAGAACGAACTTTTTGTCCGCCCTTTGGGTTATAAATTCATTTATTAAATTGTTGTTCTACTATATTTATACCATAAATATAGTATTCCGTGCCATATTTTTTTGATTATGTTCCACTAATTGTATCGCCAAGTGTGAATATTGGTAGATATAGAGATACTACAATAAATCCAATTATTCCACCTAAAACCACAATAATAGCAGGCTCCATCAACGCCAACATAGCATCAACAGCCGCCTCCACCTCTGCATCATATATATCTGCAACTTTATGCAACATCGCATCCAGACTTCCTGTCTCTTCACCAACATCAATCATATTAACAACCATTGCAGGAAAAACTTTCGTCTGGTCTAATGGAGCTGCAATTGTATCTCCTTCTTTTACACTATCATGCACCTTATCGATAGCATCTTGAATAATTTCATTACCAATAGTTTCTTTTGTAATTTTTAACGCCTGTAAAATAGGAACACCGGAAGTAATCAATGTGCCCAACGTTCTTGCAAAACGTGCAACTGCTACTTTAGTAACTAAATCGCCAATTAATGGGACTTTTAAAACAACTCTATCTCGAAACCTACGAACAACATGGAACTTAAAAAGAATTTTTATAAAAATAATAGTCCATGAAATAATTGCGATAACCATCCACCAGTTGTAAATCATAAAATCCCCAGCTTTCATTAAGAACTGAGTTGGCCAGGGTAGTTGCCCACCGAATTCTTTAAAAATATCTGCGAATACTGGAACAACTTTAATCAAAAGGAACATTACAATAGCGGAAGCAATTATAAGCACCGCAATAGGATAAATCATCGCAGATTTTACTCTCCGTTTAAGTGCCTCACGCCGTTCCATAAATTGGGCAATACGGTTTAACACCGTTTCAAGCATACCACCGACTTCACCTGCTTTTACCATATTTACAAATAAGCGGTCGAACTGTTTCGGATGTTTAGCCAATGCTTCAGAAAAGGTACTTCCTGATTGAATATCGGTGGCTATCTCACGCAAAATATCTTTCAATTTGCACGGTTTCATCTGTGCAATTAGCACATTCAGACTACGCAATAACGGCAACCCAGCATCAATAAGTGTGGATAACTGACGGGTCATTACTACCAATTGTTTTGTCTTTACACCACCAAAATAAAGTTCGCTGAGCCCCCTCTTTTCACCGCGAGCCCTACGTTCATCACTTCGCCGTGCCTCACGAACATGCGTTGGGAAAAGTCCTAAACTTCGCACATCATTTATCGCCAGAGCCACACTATCTGCCTGGATAATCCCGAAGACCTCTTTACCTTCTCGATTAATTGCTCGATATGCATATTTTGGCATTGGTCAGGCTCCTTTTAATCATCATATTTATCTGTATGAATAATAACTTCTTTTGCAGAGGTTATACCTTGGACACATTTAATAATACCTTCCTCGCGTAATGTTCTCATACCTAACTTTTTCCTTGCATATCTACGAATATCATACGCCATCGCACGGTCTAAAATCATCTCACAAATAGTCTCATCGACCTGTAGAATTTCAAATAAACCTGTTCTACCCATATATCCGATATAATCACATGCAGGACAACCTTTAGGACGAAACAATTGTAATTTTGGGTCATCTCGCCAGTTTTTAGGTAAGCCTAACTCATCCATCTCCTCTGAGGAAGGGCGATACCGCTCTCTACAATGTCTACATAGACAACGGACTAATCGTTGAGCCAATACTGCCTCTAATGAGGCAGTTATGAGGTATGGTTCAACATCCATATCTAACAAACGAGTAATAGTTTCAGGGGCACTATTCGTATGAAGGGTACTCAATACGAGGTGACCTGTCAATGATGCTTCTACTGCAATTTGTGCCGTTTCAAGGTCACGGATTTCTCCGACCATCACAATATCTGGGTCTTGACGCAAAATAGACCGTAACCCTGCTGCGAAGGTAAGTCCTACTTCTTCATTTACTTGACACTGCATTACTCGGTCAATCTGAAGTTCGACCGGATCCTCCATCGTAATAATTTTTACTTCTTCACTGTTAAGCTTTGCAATACATCCATAAAGTGTCGTTGTTTTCCCTGAACCTGTTGGTCCTGTCACTAATAAAATACCATTTGGTCTCGCTAAAACATCATCTAATTTTGCTTTTACATAATCACTTAAACCCAATCGATCCAAATCTATTTTTACAGCGGTACGGTCTAAAATACGTAAAACGACACCTTCTCCATATAGTGTTGGGAGAGTCGCAACACGGATATCAATAATACTATCTCCAACTTTCAATTCCACACGTGAATCTTGAGGCAATCTCCGTTCACTGATATCCATATTGCACATAATTTTCACACGGGAAACCAACGCTATTGCTAATGATTTTGGTGGATTAACTATCTCATGAAGAACACCGTCAATCCGAATTCGAATACGGAATCGGTCTTCATAAACCTCAAAATGAATATCCGATGCCCTTTTCTTAACTGCCTCTAAAAATACAAGATTAACAATCTTAATAACTTCTGGAAGCTGTGCTAACTCAACCAGGTTTTCCGTATCTTTAATAATTTCCTGAGTTCCTAACTCTTCTAACGTCAATTCACTGGAGCCAACTTTCTCCTGCAATTCCACAATCATTTCGTGGATGGAATCGGTTTCAAATGAATAATTATTTTTCCATGCTATCGCTATATCTTGCGGGTTACTAATTGCCCCTTTAACAGACTGACCCACGATATGATGTAAATCATCCAATATTTGCAAATTTAACGGGTCTGCCATTGCAACAATAAGAACACCATCAACTTCCCTAATAGGGATGACATTATAAAATCGTGCCACGTCCGGTGAAATTTTCCGAACAATTTCTTCGGGAATCTTTAATTTTGTGACATCTACCCGCTCCATCCCTAATTGGACACCAAGTGCTTCCACGATAGCCTGCTCATCACAGTACCCCATCGCCACTAAAACACGCCCCAAAAAGTCTCCTGTTATCCTCTGTCTCTGTAAAGCCTCATCCAATTGTAAAGGCGTTATTACCCCCTGCTCCACTAAAATATCGCCCAACCGTCGCTGGTTAATTTGATTGGTATTTAACTGATTTTGTTTTACAATAGCACTTGCCATTGACTTATTTTATCTCCTTATACTGTTATGCAACTTCTCCTTCTTTCTTTGGAGCGGGACCACCTTCAATACCCAATGCACGGGCTGCCGCCTCAAATTCATCCGGCATCTGTGCTTTGGCTAAGCAATCTTCATATTTACATATCCCTTTACGGAACAAAGCAAGTAAATGCTCATCCAGAAGGTTCATACCATACTTATGACCTGTTTGGATAGCTGATGTGATACGATAGGTCTTATTTTCACGAATAAGATTTTGGATAGCTGGTGTAGAATACATTATTTCAAATGCAGCAACACGACCAAAACCACTCTTCCGTGGGATAAGCGTTTGCGAGATAACCGCCTTTAAGTTTCCTGCTAACTGGGTTCGTATTTGCTCTTGTTGGTTCGAGGGGAAAGCGTCTACAATACGGTCTACGGTTCTCACTGCACCTGTGGTGTGAAGTGTTGCAAACACTAAGTGCCCCGTTTCTGCGGCGGTGATTGCCGCTTCTATTGTCTCCAAGTCACGCATTTCACCAACAAGAATTACGTCAGGGTCCATACGTAAGGCTCGACGTAAAGCCTCTGCGAACGTTGGCACATCAACACCAACTTCTCGTTGTGTTACTACGCTTTTTTTATGTGTATGAAAATATTCTATTGGGTCTTCTATTGTGATAATATGAGCATCAAGATTCGTATTTATCCAATCAATCATTGTCGCAAGTGTTGTTGATTTTCCTGAACCTGTAGGACCTGTTACCAATACCAAACCACGTGGTTGCCGTAACAGATTTTCGATATGTCTGGGCAGACCTAATTCTTCAAAAGTCAATATTTTGCGAGGGATTAAACGGAGAACAATCCCCACATAACCTTTTTGCTTAAAAATAGACACACGAAAACGTGCAATATCTTCAAATGCAAAACCGAAGTCAGAACCACCTACCTCTTGTAACTCTTGTTGATTATCAACCGAAGCAATACTTTTCATTAGCCGTTCTGTATCCTCTGCTGTCAGAGGGTCTTCACCAAAATAAATTAGCCTCCCGTGGACTCTGCCCACTGGTGGATTATCGACGGCAAGGTGCAAGTCCGAACCTTCACGGTCAATAAGCATCCTCAATAAACTTACCATTTCATAAGCCATAATTAATCTCCTTATGTGTTTTATACAGCCACAGAGGGCTTGCGAAGGGGTTCATCAATTCTTGTTCGTTTATTTACCTCTTCAACGGTAGTTATTCCCATTGTCGCCTTACGCCAGGCATCTTCACGCATCGTCAACATGCCTGATAAACGTGCTTCACGGCGGATAGCAGTAGCTGATTCTCCACGCATTACCATATCACGAATACGGTCTGTTGTTTGTAATAACTCATACACACCTAACCGACCTTGATAACCTGTCTGATTACAATTATCACATCCAGCTCCATGGAATAGTTCAACTTTGGATAGGTCTACAGGAAAACCTAATCGGCGAATTTCAAATTCAGGTGGAGTATAAGGCTCTTTGCAAGCAGTACAAATAGTTCTCACCAAACGTTGAGCAAGTACACAACGGATACCAGATGCTACAAGGAATGGTTTTACACCTATATCAATTAAACGAGTAAATGCAGTCGCAGTATCGTTAGTGTGTAATGTGGAGAAAACCAAATGTCCTGTAAGAGCCGCTTTAATCGCAATTTCAGCGGTTTCAAGGTCACGGATTTCACCGACCATAACGATATCAGGGTCTTGACGGAATATGGCACGTAATGCACGTGCAAAATCCCAACCAATCTCATGGTTAATTTGTACCTGATTAATCCCTGTTATCTGATATTCAACTGGATCCTCCAAAGTGATAATTTTCACATCTGGCTGATTTAATGTATGTAACGACGCATAAAGTGTTGTTGTCTTTCCTGAACCAGTAGGACCTGTTACAAGGACAACACCTGTTGAATGTTCAATTGTCCGTTCCCATGCCTTCTGCATCTGTGGACTAAATCCCAACTGCCCTAACCCTAACATCAAACCACTTTTATCAAGAATACGCATAACTACACTTTCGCCAAAAACAGCAGGAAGAGCACTAACACGCAGGTCTATCACCTTATTTCCTAAGGTCATTTTTATACGACCATCTTGTGGTACACGTTTCTCAGAGATATCCATCCCTGCCATAATTTTAAGTCGTGAAATAATGGCTGCCTGAGCACGCTTTGGCGGTAATGGCATCAAATGCATCACACCATCAATTCGATATCTGACCTTTACATCCGTCTTACCTGGTTCTACATGAATATCACTTGCACGCAACCGAAATGCTTCTAATATCATTTGATGAACATATTTAACAACAGGGTTATCTGCATCACCTTCGTCCATACCTTCCGTAGTGATTGTGGAAGAAGGCATGTTTGCTTCATCCATACTTATACTACTTAGAGAAATATCACTCGCACTAAAGCTCGCAGCAGAACTGATGGAACTATCCAAACCACTCATGTTGGACATCGATGTCAACGAACTAACACTACTTGCACTACTTGCTGAACTCAATAAACTTTCTACTGTCGTTTCTTGCGTCCCATAATACTTACTTAACGCCATCGAAATTTCTTCAGGAGATGCCAACACTGGTTCAACAGGTCGATCCAACAAACGGGAAATGTTATCAAGGTTATTGACATTCGTCGGGTCAGATGTGGCAATTATAACTTTATCACCTCGTATCTCTACTGGTACCACTCGATATAATGTCGCTATACTTCCATCCATTACACTGCGAACTCGCTCGGGTATCTCGCGGTCACTTAATTTAATAATAGGAAGTCCCAACTGAGTAGAGAGTGTTTCTATAATATGACTTTTACTTATATACCCAAGACGAACTAAAATCTCACCTATCTTTCGATGTGACATCGTCGTTTGCTGACGATGTATTGCCTCTCGTAGATGTTCCTCCGTTATTATCTTCTTTTCAAGAAGTATTTGCCCAAATAACTTATAGGTGCTCATAACATATTTCCTAAAAATCTTCTATATTATATACTCTATCATAATTAAATTAAAAAATCAATGTTAAAAATGCGATTTTAGTCATAATTCATAAAAAAATATCCAATTTTGTCAATAATTATCTTTCCGTTTCTCCCATTTATCTTTAATACATTATACCACATATCTATATGAAACAATTCCAAATTTAATACAAAATATAAATCAAAATTATTTCAACGTCACAAGTGTTAACTCACAATCTATTCCCTTGCCACTTTGATTTGACTTAAACTTATCTAATTTATAAACTGCAACCAGATAAGAATCGGAATATATTCTTTGCAAAAATTCTGAAAATCTTTTTAAAGATACACCTTCCAATTTGACTTGAACCATTGGCTGTCGTGGACTTCCTGAACGTGCCCGATAGTTATCTAATTTTGCTTTCTCTGTTAATTTCGTCTCTTTTAGCACCTGGTTGATGTAAGAGAAGAAATCAAAATTCTGAGGTCGTTTCTCTATTATCTGGAAAAGCATCTCTTGAGTTTTTAAACTTTCTTCCTGCTCTTTTTTTAATTTTTCGACCATCTGTAAATTATGGTAAGCCTGATTTAGTTCACTTCGAGATTGTAAAAATTTTCGATAAGGTCCCCTTTGTAGATAAATAGCCATACCTATCACCGCAATAAAACTAACAATCATTGTAATAAAATAAATGCGGTCAACTACTGAATGTGTCATTAAATAAAACTCCTTATTGGTTCTTACTTGGTTTTTCTTCTGGTGTCTGTTCCGTAATTGGCATAGACATCTTTTCTGGCTTTTGAATTCGTATAGCAAAACTGGTCATATTTCCCTGAGCACTTAACTCGGGGTCATCGGTTATATTAAAATACTTCACTTTCCTCAACTCTTCAATTGCTTGATTTATAAATGCGGAATCACTCGTTGTTCCCTGGATACGAATCCACCAGCTCTGAACATCTGGGGAACTCATTCGTATTTCATTTATGTTCACCTTATCCGAGGGTAATTTTTCCGCAATTATATTAAGTATTTCCAAAAGTGGAGGGTCAAAAAATGGAGTTAAATCTATATTAGCATCAAGCCCTTTCTCTTGATTTATTCTCTCTATTTCCTGAGTAAGCTGGTCAGCATTTACCTTATTTAAATTTGCATGCACTAAATTACTTAACGTTAATTGCTGAAGGAAAAAGGCTCCACAAACAAGCCCCGTTAAAACTAAACAATTTGTAAAAATAAGATGTTTTGATAAAGGAGCCAAATAAGCAGAAAGGCTTTGTTCTTCCTTTAGGAGATTAAATGAAAAATAAGGGTCGAGTGTAATTCCCGCAATACCTATTAAAGAATCCCATCTGGCTAATGGTTCATTTTCATTTAATTTTGATACATCTGAATAATGAACTGCCTTTGAAAGAGTAATTATTTCTACATCTGTTTTTATTAATCGTGAAAATATACTCGTTTCCTCTTCTGTCAAAGGAAGCCCTGCTACTTCAATCTTTTCAATACCCTCTTCGCCTTTCCAGCGGGCTAAAAAGGCACGTAAGCTATTCTGAACTTCTCTTGCAAATGATTCCGGGGCATTATAGTAATCTTGAACACCAAGAACAAGATGACGAATAAAAACAAGTTTTTCATTATAAAGTACTGCAATAGTAGAAAAGTTTTTGTCAACCAACAAAGCCGATTTTAATTTGTTGGTAGAAGCACTAACCTTCTTCCAAAGATAAACCAATCCAAGAGAATTTACAATTACTGCTTCAGGCTTCGCAGAAAATTCTGATAAATATTGAATATGGTCTTGGATATGCTGTTTTCTTACACCAATTGCTAACACCTCTGTTTCTTTTTTATCCTCACTTACGATTGTAAAATCTAAAAGCAATTCTTCTATCGGGAAGGGGATATGAGGTTCAAGTTCAAATCGAAGTGCTGAAACAACCTTTTTCATCCCACGGAAAGGAACCTTCAACGTTCGAACAATACTCAAAGAACATGGAACTGAAAGAGTAAAGCATGAAGGACGATACTTCATTTTCTTAAATGCCTCTTCGAGTGCATTTAGTACGTATTCTCCCTTTCCTTCACTGTGATTTTCCACCTCCTCAGAAATACCAATAGGGACTTCAATCCCTTGTAATAAATCCAGATTTTTTCCTTTTGTACGTACTGTTGCAAGACGCACACAATCTTCATTAATCTCAACTGATGTTACAATATTCTTCATGTATCTTTCTTTCTATTTCAGTTATTTTATATAAATTCCTATTATTTTATAATTTTCCAATCTAAAATGCGGAATGGTTCAGCAGGTAAACCTGTTTGATTTTGAGAAACTACCGAGCTTGACGACCTATTCCCTTGTGTATTCGTTTTTACATTTTGTTTTTGATTTGTTCTCTGATTAACAGGATTCATATTAGTCCCAGGGGAAATTCCTTCTTCATATCCCATAGGATTTCTAAACACATACGCCTCTATTCGAACCATACGATTTTGATACAATCCATCGCCATAAATACGAAAAATATCACTCTTCAAAGTAAAGTATTGACCACCCATGGCATACTGTTGAGCTAAACGGTTATTGGGTTGAGAAGGCATTATATTTGGTGTCACCTGCCGTTGTGCCTGCTTACTATTATTGGTTTTATTTGTTTGCTGAACTGGACCTCTCGGAGAAATACCATAAGAACTCAACTGATTTAAATCTGTAAATGGTTGAATATGTGCATCATCGTAAATCCTTTGTCCGATACCTAAATCGGCAGGATTCCCAGTATAACCTGCAACAATCGCCGAAATAACTTCCGGTCTTGCAGAATTAATATTTACTCGTCCTAACCAATCTCCATGAACTGTTAGATATTCAGATAAAGGAAGTTGTTCCTTTTCTGGATCTCCAAAATATATTTTAGGGGTTATCCCTTTGATAAGAAGTAGTTCTTCTATTGAATCCATAGGACCATTTTTACAGGGATAAGGATTTTCCAAACCCATATAATAATCATTTTCTGCACCTTGGGGTCTTTCGGAATCTCCATCATTATAATCCAACCAATCCAGAATAGAGTCTACAATGATATCAGGGGCTGCCCCTTCACCAGTATCTCTTAGCATAAAAAATTCACGAAGAGCATTGACCAGAGGTGTACGTTCTTGAGGTTCACCACCTGATTGAGGCATTAAAAGAGCATTCAAATTTATTTTCCCATATTCGTCAGATATATATGCATGCATCAAAGCATTATTTAAAGGTTCCATTGATGCACCCATATTAAACGTCATCAAATCAAAATCACTGTCTATCGGTGGAGCACCACTCATCATGGTATTGAGAGTATCCTCCGCAAGAAAGGCAATCCCTTTAGCGACGGCAGATTTTGCCGCAAGATACGCTTCTAATTCGCCTTGCTGGCTATAAGCAAGGGACGCTTCTACTTCAGATTCATATAGAAACTCGACAACAAGAATAGACAATAAAGCTATAAACACTAATGATAAAATAATAGCCACACCTCTTTGACGAGGATGGAATTGGAATATTTCCTTTATTTTTCGAATGTGTGTTTTCATTTTCTACCTCGAATAGGATTTTTACCCGAAGAACCTGTTTTTCCTTCTGTCTTATTACCATCCATCTTAAATAATGAACCTGTATCACGAAAATGATTCGGGTCATCCATGGGTTGCACTGTTCCGACTGTCGTTGGCAGAACAATAACTAAATCGATATCTCCACTTTGTGCGTCACCCATATTATTTACCTCACCATATTCATTAAAAAGATTTGCAATAATATGAACTGCCCACGGCATTTGCTGAATAGATTGCGAATCCCATTCCTCTACCCAGTCTTGGGTGGCTGGGTCATAGTACCAAATATCCAAAGTAGCAAGAGGAACACGAATAATATTCATAGGTAGGTTATTCATATCATCTGAAATTCCCGACTCCTCATCAAGAACTAACGGCGATTCTGTTATTACAAGATACTGAGGGGCATTATTCGAAATACCGTACATATCCGTAGCAAAACCAGATACACCTTCGGGAGCACCTTCATCTTCAAAAGAATACGTTACAACCCTACGAATTCCGGGTAAAGCCACAGGTCCTGGCATGGGTAGCGAAGTACAAAACCGAATAGAATCTGCAGGACCATACGGACCTGATTCATTTTTACCAAAGAATTCGTAACCCGTCGTAGAAAAAGAAGGGTCAATATATAGTGCATTAAACGTGTTAATAAAATGATTTACTAAAAATCGTTGTATCCGCATCTTCTCTGCTGATAACCGAGCCAGATCTGTACCTTTTGAAATAGAATCAAGTCCTAAATAAACAATTATTACAATCACAGACATAATTGTAAAAGCTATAAGTAATTCTAATAGAGTAAATCCATGTATGTGATTTGAGTAATACTGTTTATTTTTTAAAAACACGTTTGACATATCACCTACCATACATTGTGTTGCTTCTTCCTGAAGTACGGTTTACAGAATTCGACATTCGATTAGAATTTGATTGTGTTGTTCCCCCAGTAAGATTATTCGTCTGTCCTTCAACACTCAAATCATAACAGAGGAACGTTATTGTTTTATTTTCATTTGATGGAGTCATCAAATTTACATTTACAGTGTATAAAGGGATAGATGGGTCAGAACCAATAGCTGTCGCAATATAATTCCATGAATATCCTTCGTATGCTGGACCAAAATCACCACTTTCTTCTAATGTCCCTGTTAAAACTCCAACCTCTGCTCGTGAACATGCCGCATAAATCAATTGATTTTCATCTGTCTGAGTAATAGTCGCCTCATGCAATTTCATCGCATTATAATGGACATTAAATAAAATAAATGCAGCACCTCCTAATATGGCTAATGCTGTCAGGATTTCCATTAAAGTGAAACCTAAATAACGCTTGTTTCTTAACCAATATCTTTTCATTGCATTCCTTCCATGACAAAAGAACCTGACGATACAGGGTCCCATACTACTGTATAATACTCACCATTATTATTGGTAAGATAAAAAACAACTGGCTCTGTTAAACCCAAAGGGGTCACTTGTATTTCGACAACTTCTTTTGAAAACTTTTTACCACTTATAAAAACGCTTTCTATCCATACATTTTCAGACAAACGCATAGGAGATAATCCAGGTTCATTCACTTCTTCTACAATTGGTTCGCTCCCAAATAAATCAACCTCATTTTTTTCATCGAACAAAGAACCTATCTCATCTAACATGCTATCCTCCTGTTTGACATTCTTAGCCTGCTCTATAAGTTTTTTCCTTACCATCTTATCAAATTTTTGATTAATCTGCTGGCTTGCTGCTGTAGGGTCAAAACCACCCGGCAAATTCTTATTAGTGTTTGTAGCAGTCCCAGCCACATTATTCCCTCCACTCATCAACATCTCTGCTAACTCCTCAGACGATAAGCCTTGCTGTTTCATTTCTTCCAGAAGCCCTAATTGGTCAGTCTCCCCTTCCGTCACTTCAGGGTACGTAATGCGTAAACAATAATAACGTTGTTCCGCCAAATCAATCTCAACATAAAATTCATCCCCCTGAAGTGCTGATAAAGACATCACTGCTCTTCCAAAATAGGCTAATTTTCTCGCTTCACTTTCCAATTCAGAAGATAACGCAAGTGGTAGGAGATACGGCACTGCTATCGTTGCCATTAAAGCGATTATAAAGATAACAATACCTAATTCAAGTAATGTAAAACCTTTCATCCCCCGGGGCGAATGCATACAAAGAACATAAACCTCATATTAATTAAAAATCAAAAAAAATTAATCATCACTCGATATATCTGCATTTGCACCACTACCACCGGCACTCCCATCAGCACCATACGACATAATTTTAAAACTGGAGTTTCCTTCTTTTTGATATATGTAAGGATTACCCCAAGGGTCTAATGGAACCTTAGGTGGGTCCAAAAATTGAGCCGCTTCATCCAAAGTATTCGGCAATCGTTTATTTTTTATCCGATACATTTGCACCGCAGTCTTAAGATTACTAATCTCTGCCTTTGCCTTTGCCTGATCTGCATCATCAAGTGCACCGAACACATAAATACCCACCGTAGTAGCAAGAATAGCAATGATAGCTATCACTACCATTAATTCTACTAACGTAAAACCTAATAGCTGTCTTGTTTTCTTTTCCGTCTTTTGTTGTTTTGTCATGTTTTCATCCTCCAACATGTGTACTCATCTTTAGTATAGGTAGGAGTATCGCCAGAACTAAAAAACCGACGAATATTCCCATTACTACTATTATAACGGGTTCAATCAGTCCAACGATAGCATCAACAGTCAACCGAACATCTTCATCGTAGGTATCGGCAATTTGTAAAAGCATGTTTTCAAGTTCTCCACTTCGTTGTCCCAACTCTACCATGTGTATCATCATTGGTGGGAATATACCCGAATCTTTTAATGGCTGTGCTAAATCGCGTCCACGTCGAACCCCCGCTTTAATATCATCTAAATGCATCTGAATAAACCGATTATCCATAATACTATAAACAACATCGAGCGCAGGCAACATTGTTAATCCACTTTGCAACATTGTTCCTAATGTCCTTGAAAATCGAGCACATAAAAGTTTTTGTAGTAAAGTACCGTAAAGGGGTATCCTAAATTTCCAACGGTCCCATTTCTTTCTACCTTCTTCACGGCTAATCCAAACTCGCCATAGTATAATAAGAAGGAAAATAAAACCAACAAAGAATATTCCATATTTTCCTAAAAAAGAACTAACCGCAATAAGGGCATCCGTGATAAAAGGCAATTCTGTCTGCTGTTTCTTAAATATCGTAGTAATTCGAGGAACAATAACCGTCATCATAAATGTAATAACTGCTACCGCAAAAACGGTCATAAAAGCTGGATATGCAATCGATGAGAGAATTTGTGCTTTTATTTTTGCCTGTCGGTCTAACACATCAGCTAATCGTGTTAAAACCTGTTCCAAGGTACCACTTGCCTCTCCGGCACGAACCATATTTACATAAAGAGAACTAAAAATACGAGGATGCTCCGACAAAGCATCTGCAAGATTCTTCCCCGCGTTTACCTTATCACGAACATCTAAGATAGCGGTTTTGAGTTTTTGTCTTGATGTTTGTGTTATCAAGGCATTCAAGGCTTCCACTAATGGCATACCTGCCCGAAGTAAAACAGCAAATTGACGGGTCATGAGTGCAATATCTCTTGTTGACACTCCACTCCCTAATGAAAAAGAACGCAGTTGTTTACCTCCCGAGTCTTTTGCACTGACACCGTCCGTTGCCTCTTTTAATTCCGTTGGGTATAAATCCAACTCACGCAGTTTCATCCGTGCTAATGCAGGTGAATCTGCATCAATCACACCTCGGGTTGTTTTTCCCGTCCCTTTGGCTAACGCTTTATATTGATATACTGGCATTCGATTAGTCTCTCTTTAGTATTTATTGCTACCCACTTATTGGGCAAAGGTATCTTCAAATATGTCATCTCTTGTAACACGGAGAACCTCTTCTAAGGTCGTAACACCCCTCAACATTTTTTCAGCTCCGTCTTCACGCAGGGTTCGCATCCCTTCTTTATGTGCCTCCCGTTTAATAGCATTTGAATCAGCTCCCTCTAATACTAACTCCTGAATTCTTGGGCTCATCACAAGTAATTCAAAAATACCTGTACGACCATAATATCCCCGTTCCATACATTTTGAACAGCCTTTCCCTCGCCAAATCACTTCAGCCCGTGAGTCTTGTGTCCTGATACCCAATTCTTCTAATGGATTACGTTCTGGCTTATAAGGTTCTTTACATTGGCTACATATCTTTCTAACTAATCGTTGGGCTTGTATTGCTATACAGGATGATGTAACAAGAAATGGCTCAATACCCATATTGGTCAATCGTGTAATGGCACCTGCACTGTCATTTGTATGTAGAGTGGCAAACACCAGATGACCAGTTAACGATGCCTGAACTGCCATTTCTGCCGTTTCTAAATCACGAATTTCGCCGACAAGAATAATATCAGGGTCTTGACGTAAAATACTACGCAATCCAGCGGCAAACGTTAATCCTATTTTAGGTCGAACTTGTATCTGCCCAATCCCAGCTATTAAATATTCGATTGGATCCTCAAGGGTAATTATATTTTTGTCTGGTGAATTGACCCGTTGTAATGAGGCATACAATGTTGTTGACTTTCCTGAACCTGTCGGCCCCGTAACGAGGATAATCCCATGAGAAACAGTTATCAGTCGGTCAAACATCTTATGGTCTCGTTCATCCATTCCTAAATCTTCAAGGCTAAACAGGAAGTTCCCTTTTTCAAGGATACGTAATACAATCCGTTCGCCAAAAGCGGTAGGCAATACCGAAACACGAATATCTATTTCTTTGCCACTTAGCCTTATCTTTATACGACCATCCTGTGGAAGTCTGTGTTCCGCAATATTTAAGTTTGCCATAATTTTGATACGGGAAATAACAGCCGCCTGCTGTGACTTCGGAATTGTAAACTTCTCATACAACACACCATCAATACGATACCGCACACGAACTTCCCGTTCGAAAGGTTCAATATGTATATCCGAAGCCCTTTCTTTTACTGCCCCTGTTATCAATAAATTTATTAATTTTATTATCGGCGCTTCATTAGCAAGGTCAAGCAAATCCTTTTCACTTTCCGCCCCATCTAATGTATGAACTGTTGTTCCTCCATCCTCTTCCGCCAATGCAATACTATCTATCATTTCTGCTGTGTTTTGGGTCTGGCTGTCAAAATATGAGTCTATTATTCTTTGTATATCAACCCTACGACATAGAAAAGGCTGAACAGGTCCACCTAATAGTACCCGCAAATCATCCAAAGGCAATAGATTAATCGGGTCATTTAATGCTACAAAAAAACCTGCCCCGTTTTGTTTATATGGCACCATAAAATATTCACGAATAAAGTTAATCGGAACCTTTGTAATGAGGTTCATATCAACTTTTTGGGACAATTCTAACTCTAACGGTATTCCAAATTGCTCGCTTAACGCCTCTAAAATATGTTCTTCCTCCACATAACCAAGGTCTAATAGGATCTCCCCTAAACGACGTGGTTTAATTTTTTGTAATTCCAAAGCCTCCTTTATCTGCTCCGGATGGGCATATCCTTTCTGAAGCAGAATTTCGCCTAACTGCATTTCCGCAAGTAACTTATCCATTATTTTCTGTAAATTGTACCTCGGTTAAATGTTTCTTGTTCTACCTGTCCTGTTAACGCTTCTGTTCTATCCAAAGTGGGACGATAATTTTTACGCATATTTGCCTTCGTCTTTATCTTCTTAAAGAAACCCGCCTTAAACAATTCCTGAACATTTACATCTTGATATTCCGTGACTTTGTATTGTGTAATTCGTTCCATATCACTGGATTCTTTAACGATATGCGGGGTTACAAGGACGACCATATTCCTCTTTTCCCTTGTAACCGATTTGTTACGGAATAAAAATCCCAACAATGGGATATCACCTGCTATGGGCACTTGGGTTCGTGTTCGGTCTGCTGTATCCCTAATTAGACCAGCCAGAACTGCTGTTGAACCATCCTTAACAAGTACTTGATTCTTAAATAAAGATTTATTAGTTGTAGGACCCAATATATTGACGTCACCAACAGCCTGACTACCTCCTGCAACAGCAGATACTTCAATTTCAATTTTCATCAATACATTATCCCCTTCACTTATCTGTGGTGTTACTGTCAATTTTATGCCGACCTCGTGTCGCTCTACACGGGTATATCCGCCCCAGGTATTATATATTGGCTCTCCTTGAGCAGAACGTTGAGGGCTGGCTGTACTCGTAATAAATGGGACTTCTTGACCAACAACGATAGATGCTTCTTCATTATCCACTGTAACCAAACTCGGTTGAGATAAGACTTCTAAATCAGATACTGTTTCAATCGCCTGCAATAATAATGGAACGAATGGTATTCGCAAACGTTGAGTACTACTAATAGGAATAACAATATCGTCATAGATACCTGTGGTCAAGCCTCCACCTGACCCCAAATTTAACACTCCTAACATCATATTAAGTCGACTTGGATTTGTAATTTTATTTGCCGCTTCTGCTGCTGGTTGCAAAGAATTCACAACTTTCAAAATATTTGATGTCCCTGTTACACCAAAACCTGAATTACCAGACACACTTGCCGCATCTACCTTCACCCCATAATCATTGTTCAATTTAACATCCATTACTACTGCATCGACTAAAACCTGCCTCTGCGGGACATCGAGTCGGGCTATAAAGGCTTCTAATACTTTATAATCTTGTGGTGAGGCAACTATTAGTAATGAATTTGTTTGGTCATATCTCGTAATCTGTACTCGTTGTTCGAAGGGCTGGACTTCGCCAGGCGCTCCTGTTGACATTGCAGAAACAGCGCCTCCACCTGCCCCAGGAACAGCACTTCCCCCAGGTGTAGCACCACCTGTGGTAGACCTCCGCACCGAACCTGAACCGCCTATTAGCGGTTGTAATGCTTGCTCTACTTTTTCTGCATCTGCATTCAGTAATTCATAAATATGAAGGTTATTTGCTTCATACGGTGTTGGGCAATCCAACCTCTTTATAAGGTCACGAACTTTCTCCATCATCCCCTCTGTGGCAACAACTATTAATGCATTAAGTCGCGTATCAGGGACCATGCGCAACACTTCTTGACGTGACCCGATAATCTGCATTGATGGTGCACCTGGTACAGAACGTGTCGGTGGACGAACTATAGGTTGGGGCGCTGAAGGCATAACTGGCCTACCTGCTGTGCCGGTAGTTTTCGTCTCTGACAGAACCTGTTCTATTTGCTGGGCTAATGCTTCTGCCCTCGTATACTCTAACATAAATATTTCCATCTCAGTTTCATTTCCAGATACATCAATTTCTGTAAGAAATGAAAAGATACGTCTTAATCCATCTGCTGTATCTGTAATTATCAACGTATTGGTAGGGGCATAGGCAGAAATACGACATGACTTGGAACCTAATACCTGTAACGCAGTAGAAACTTCAGATACATCTGCATATTTTAATGTAATTATATGAGTCGCAAATTTATCATATCCTTCTGCTAACTTTTCCGTCCCTTTAATTAAAGGCGTTTTATCTGATTGAACCGCATCCGGTGTAGCTATAATCTTTATTAATTTGCCGTCTAAGGTTTCCACCATTGAGAATCCACGTGAGGATAAAATAGATTCTAACACTTGGTATGCCATCTCAGGAGGAATCTTATCGTGAGTTATGACTGTTACAGTGGTTGCTCCGATATTTGGGTCTACATCAAAATTTTTTCCCGTCAACCGTGCAATTGCTGTAATAACATCGTATAGTGGGGCATCATGAAAATCAAATGAAATTGGTTCCGATGGTGTTTCTCCCGTTTTTGGTCCTGTTTCTGTTGCAAGACCTATTTGGGATTTGGCTCCTGCATCGCCAGACGATTGTCCGGAGGTTCTTGGGGAAGGTGGTGGAGGAACTGGTCCGCGCCTCATTGTCGGGAATGAAGGTATAGAGCGAGAAGAAGAAGGCGGTCTTATCGGTTCCGGAGTATTTATCGGTGGTCTTACTGCCTCTGGAGGTGGTGTAGGCGGTTCCGGTGGATTCTCTTGAACTGACGGAGCATCGACAATTTGTGGAATTTCTATATTTTGGGGCAATTCAGGAGCAACCTGCTCTGTATCCTGCCCATAAATATATCCCATATAACATAGTGACAGAATAAAGATTAATAGATTTACATTTCTGGCAATAACAAAAAACACGTCTCTTTTTTTCTTATTTAAGGGGAAAATCTTTAAGTTTTGCAAGGCTCAGCTCCTAATATTCTATATTAAAATTTTTTATTAATTATAATCACACTACTAAAACTAATCTTGTATTTTATATATTATATCCATTGGGTTTCCATTTCTTAATATTGTAACTTTAACTGCAGGGAGTGTAACATCTGTATACTTTCTTATTAATTCTGTAATACTATCTTCACTATTTATAGGCTCATCATTTACTGCGGTTAGCACATCTCCTTCTTTAAAACCTAACTTTGATGCAATCGGAATTTCACTAATATTTTTGGCAGTAACCCCTATAATTTTACCTTCTTGGTCTCTATATAATTCAGGCTTTATACGAGTCACTAAATCTGCATAACTTGCAAAGAAATCCTGAACAATCTCATCCCGATTTAACTCTATCTGTTTAGAAGAGGGTTCTTCCGGAGTTTTCGGTTTATCTTGACCAGACTGTTCTTTATTTTCGTCTGTGGCTCCTTTTAGAAGAGCCAATGAATTATCCTCTAATCTTAATCTCTCCTTTTTCGGCGGATTATTTTTTTTATTAAGCAAAATCACCTCTTTAGGATAAACTTCTTCTAAAAAAACTTGTTCAATAACTTCCTGCCCTATACCAAATGCTGCAGTAACTCGCTTCTCCGAATTTTCAATAAATGCAGCTGCGAATCGGTCCTTCGGTGATAAGGCAATAGTCCCTATTAATTTTAAATTGAGTTGTGTATCTTCAAGAGTATCACTGGGAGGAGGTTCCTCAACCTTTTCTTCTGCTTTCTTTTCTGCATCTTCTTCTGACCATTTACCAGCATTGCCAAATAACCCAGAACTTAAAAGTTTTGACGATAAAGATTTTGCATCAATATTTACAATCTCGTTCTGCGAGGAAATTTCACTGACATTTACCCCTGCACTACCTTTGGACAACTTTTTTTCAGGATTGTAGGTATAAATCTTATACAAAGAAAAACCAAGGGCAATAATTATCAAAAAAACCAATGTTATATGTATAAGAAAAAAAAGCCTCTTAATTTCTATTGTCCGAACCATATTGCCCTTTCATGCTGTCCGTGTCTCCTTACTATAAATCATGATTTGAACGGAATTTAAGGATAGTTAGTTGACTTTACTTCATTACTTACTAATAAAGTTAAGTTTAAACAAAACCCCATAGTTTTCGCAAAACATCAACAACATAAAAACGTACTTTATTATCTCCATTTTATCTGAATATCCCAACAGGTACAGATTCTAACTAAATCATCCTATATGATTATTTTCCTCGATTAGCCAAATCTTTTAAATAACTTATGTAATCATCAAAGAGGATATACTGATTTGATTCGTCTGGAGACTGTGTTGATGATTTAGATTTATTAATAGCCGTCTTATCTTCAATATAAAAAACACCATCATATTCCGAGTATGGTTTTACATATAATTTTCCTGTTATTGGATTTTCACTAACTGTTGTTACACTTCTTGTCCCTGCATATAATGTCCATTTTTTACTTTTTGGCAATTCTCGCAAATACACTACAACTTCTTCATCTACCTTAAATTCTGGCATCTCTGAACATGTCATAACATACCCATTTACTTTTCCACCAGGAATTGTAAATATAACTGAACTATCTATGTTAAGCGACCCTTTTATAGATTCACTGATTTTTAGTTCGACATCAGTATAAATTCGCAAATTTCCTGTCATATAACTATTCATTGACACAATCTTACCAGCGACAACAGCATCAGACTTTTCAACAAGTTCGGCTGTGTTCATAAAAGCAATTCGACCATGAGCATTTAAAGCAAGACCTATTGATAATGAAAGTAATATGACAATTATGGTCTTTGTGTTCGCTCTTTTTACCCGCATAAATCTAATCCTTCTTAGTAATATCGCAATTACTAACAAACCTAAAACATATCTCCATATCCCATAATAAAATACACCAAAGATACTATATACCGTTTTTGTGAAAATACGTCTCGCTAATTCTGAGTTTATTAAAACCTTTGAAATTGCAGGCGCCAATGAATAGTAGATATCCACAACTGCTACCCCTGCCTCTGAATTCATTAAATAATGGTCCCTAAAACTCCTTACATCTTTTAGTAAAGAGATACTCCCTGTAGTTGTTCCCGTAGTCGTGCCTCCACCTTCTGTACCTGTTGGCGTAGTTGTAGTTGTCTGGGCACCACCTGTATTAACCTCTATAACATTTAATGGACAAACATCATTAGGGTCACCAAACATAGGTTTACGATGTGTTCTCATTCGTGAAAGAGTTTTTCCTGTGGTCGAACTTATTACTGTGTTTTTTGTAAAACTCCAAACTAATGGCGTTCCTATATTGTTATTACTCACATCCAATACATTTTCCTCTTCATGAAACACCTCTGATATAAATGAGGTTTGATAGTCAGTATCAGTACGTGTCGTTGTAGAATAGCTATTTGGACCTTGGAGGCTATCTATATCTGACGGAGTTATTCCTTCCGGTGCTTGACGGTTTAAACCTGTACCATTAAGTGCAGAAAGGGTTAATGTGTAACTCGGCGTAAACAATTCCCCATCTCTACCCGGAACTTCTAATGTTTTCCATAATCCAATTAGACTAAACTTACCTTGAAGTTGTTTGTTAATTAACGGCTCATACAATCCTACCATTGTGCTAAATAAAGGCACCCGCGGGGTATCAGGGCTATTATCCACATCTGCCCAGGCTACCACATGTCCTCCTGGTAAAGGAATAGATGGAATCCCGGTTCCCCGTCGAGTTTTACTTCTCGCTTCATGGTTTATATCAAAAAAGTTTTCCTGTGCACCGCGTGGATATAACCACGAGATTCCGGATATATCATCAGGGGCTAAATCTTTTGCTCCATCTTCTCTTTCTCCATTTATCGTTTCCACTTCAAAATAAATAGGGAACATAGTTGGGGTTGCACCAACAAATTGTGCTCTTCCATTAGGCATTGTCATCCACACCACTGGATTCTCAATAAGATATGATGGCAGTTCATCTGTGTCATTTAAATAAATAGCCCTCAAATTATTCAATGGTGTATGATCTAATCCAAGAAAATGTCCAATTTCGTGGACTAATGTTCCTTTTAAATCTGCTAATGGCTCCTCGCCAGATTGTGGGTTATAACGATGCGCTGTAGCAGAAACAACGATATCGCGGTCAATAATCGTTCCTGCAGAAATTGGGAAAACCTGTCCATTGTGTTCATAAACAGTATCCGTTGCTGAAAAAAGAGTTAAAGTGACTGATAAAATTCCACCACCGACATCCACCGTTTCTTCATCAGGTTCCACATCTTCACCTGTATCATCTGCGGACGTCACATACAACGATATTGTAGGCAAGGCATCCGGTGTGGTCAATGACAATGGGTCTTGATAATAGCCTGCTATTCTAAAGCAAGCATAAGAGGTCGGGACATCTTCCCATACTTTTAATGCTTCCTTAACTTTTTCAATTTCTTCATCTGTAAAACCTCGCTTCCCTTCTTCAATATATATGCCTATTCCCTCACCTGTAAGTATTTTACCATCATTGTTCGTGTCAAATTCATAAAAGGGCCAACGTGCTAAGCGTAGGACATTAAAAGCGTCAAATCCTCCACTCGGGAAAAAAGCATAACTCATTTGAAAAATAGAAATGAAACTTATCATCAACAAAAATCTAATTAAATATCTTTTGTTCACCATCCGAACTCCTTTCTTTCGTCCGGAAAATTTAATTACCGAATTTAGTTTTTATTTTTATCTAATTTTAACTTTTTCTTTCTTCCTATTATGAACCATCAAAAATATAGCAACAGATAAAATTACGCCAACATCTAATATATAACCAGATGGTTTATCTACACTCGGATCTGGACCACATACAAAGAATAAAAATCTTCTCTTTTTCTTCTGAGCGTCATTAATATATTCGAAGCCATTTACCACTGTTTTCTCTGTTCGTTGATCTATATTCTTAACGGTTACGTCTAACGGACCTACCGTAGGGATTCCTCCTAATGGGAAACCTACTAAAATAGTTGTTCCATCCGCAGACACTGATATTACAGGCATTAGTGTTTGTGCAAAATAAACCTCAATATTGCCGATAGATGAGAAATTAGAACCCTGGATTGTTACAGGAAATTCTTTTGACGTTCCTTTATTTGGCGATATAAAATCAATAATCGGTATCTTTCCAAGAGGTTTCGATGTTAGTCTTAATAAATCAGTCCGCGTTGCCTCATCACCAGTCGCTGTATTTCGCACTAATAATACTATTGGTTCTGTAGGGGTAACCCCTGGCAAAGTACTTACTGCTACTGAGATGGCTGTATCTGTCGCCTGTAAAATACGTACTTGATAACCAGAGATTCGAACTATTGGATTTGTTCCAAAATTGCGTCCATATATTACAAGTGAAACTTCTTGTCCATCAAGTGTTTGAACTGGTAATTCAGAAATAGAGGTCGATTCGATAACTAATGTGCTTGGACCTACCGACCTCTTAATAGCATTTATAACACCTGTTCTCTTCTTCTTTGTGCAATGAGAACGAACCCAATTAACTCCTGAATTATCTTCTTTTGCACCTGCTTGCTTTCCATCCAAATAATACCGAATCTGTGGGTTTTTGAAGTATGTAATGAAACCTAATCCTCTTACAGCCCATGGGAACTCACGGAATTTAGTAAAATCATTCCGTTGTTCACCCGTCAACCGAGCCCAAGTATCCGGATCAGGCTCTGTCGGTGTATTAGGACCCCAGTTTACAATTCCTATTCTGAAATTCACACCTACTTTCATCTTATCTGATGCGCGAATAACTACAAAGAAATCGGGACCATAGAATGGATTTTTATTATCCGAACCAAGACTTGTTGGAATCCACTGACGATTTCTTGTCTGTTGGTCTTTTGGAATAGGAACATTATCCGTACCTGGAGTAGAAAATACAAATTTCACCTGTGTAGCCTCGCCTGTCTGTCCAATATAAAATGGTGGGACATCCAAAGGTATTGGAATATCAATATCTGGGTCATATATACCATTTCTATTCGCTGGATTATTATCATTATCTCGATACAAGGCAATTCCACTTATTTGTGGGTCTATATTTAATGGTAACAAATCATTTAACGGATTAAAATCTGAATTCGCTCCTTCATTGTAAATTTCTAACGTTATTTCTTCTAAGAAACTGGGATTCCGTTCAATCCGCCACGAACCGCTTCGTGGTGCACCACTCAACAAATATAATTGGTTAGTGGTATTTCCAACAATCTCGTATGATTCATAAGCAGAATCTATTAGAAAATCCCCAACCAAAGAATTGGGCTCAAATGTAACTCCGCTGACAGTAAATGCTCTGTCAGAACCTACTCCATCATTACCCTGATATATACTGTCTTCAGGACGATTGGTAGATATATCAAAGCCCATAAAAGCAAAAGCAGGTCCTCCAGGGATTATTGCTTGCTGTTGGCTTGTAAAATCATAAATTTGCACGGGAACATTCAATTCAAGCATATCATGTCCATAAAAATCTTGTACAGGGTCCTCTTCCGGACTGGACTTAATGTAAGCAGAACCACTTGTATTAACCTGTGGATAGAACTGAATTCCTGCTTTACGGTCTAAATCACTCCGTGCCGGAAGAGTTGCTGGAATAACTGCACGAAATACCTGGAACCGTTTCCCTTGATTATTCATACGAACTGTAATGAATAAATCATCACCCGGGTTATTTCCTTCCGATTCCGTAGTTCCTTGTTCTACTGTTGTACCTTCTCCTCCTATTACTTGTTTTTCCAAAGTGCTTTCAATAGAACTTACCTCTTTACTATCCTGGTTAAGGTTCTTTTCTAAATCAACATCTTCAATTAATATATTTGAACACAAAGTAGCTATAGGTTTTAATAAGGATGGCATATAATCATCTGTTGGCAAATTCCATTTTTGTTTAGGATATAGTGTTAATATCCACGCATAATCCCGCTGGTCTACTAATCCATCGCCATTCATATCATCTGGCAAACCATCTCCATCAATATCAATAGGTTCAGGTTTTGAACTCCATTGCAAGTTATTTACTGGAACAACCTTATCTCCAATATTTGGCATTGGTAAATCCCAATAACCAGCAAGTAATTTAGGTTCAAAGAAAACCCCATTCTTGTCTGTATCCTCCCATAATAAAACTCCCGAGTCATAATTTTTACCATCTGGGTCCAGTGGCATCAATATATCTGGAGTAAACTCTGGACCCCAGAAAGCCACTACTATCTTAGCAACTGAAGGTGGTTCTTGCATTTCGGAGTTTGCTACAACATCACCTGAACCTACAAGATTAATACCTAAGAGAGCTGTATGTTCAGAGTTTATATCTGCCTTTTGTGTTAACAGCCTTGCCTTACTAAATTCAGGTGCCCATTGGCTTGCCCTCGGATATTCATTAGGTCCTATGTTTTTTGACCATGTTTGATATGTCGGAAGTATAGGTTGGTCTAATGGATTGACATAAGCAGAAGAACGATTATCAGGTCCCACCACATCTACATGGTCAAATGGCACCGTTTCATAAGCAAACTGCCCCCCACTATGAGTATAGTCAAAATTTACAGATAGAGAGGCTGTATCAGAAATAGGATAGGTAAAACCACCGAATTCTCTCCATCTGGTAACACCAACAGAATGTCTATTTAAAAATTGACTTCGTACTTTACCGTCTGGGTCCATCCATTTATCGAAATCTTTGGGATAATCAACAAGTCCTGTTGTATAACCTAAACAATTACTCGAATTTGTAGAACCTGAACCAAAGAAGATATCTGATTCAAACTTATAAGAAGAATCTGAAATATAGGTTAAAACAAGGTCATGAACATCTACACCGACTTTTATCGGTTTTGTGGCTTTGGCATTTACTGTTCTCTGAGGCCACCATGGTTCCTGCTCACCCCATCTTGGGTCCGATTGCCATGGCGGACCACCACCATCTAACAACCCACCTAAGGGTGGAATTTGTGAATCTACATAGATTCCACCTGTTGCATTTCCATTACTATCAATCCGTCGTGGTTCAATAAATACTTTAAAATCTGCTCCCATCATCACACCATTTCTATCCGGGATAGTCTGTGAAATATCCTTAAAACCGCTATCCGTTCGAACAACAACAAAGTAGTCATAGGAATATTCACTTCCTGTAGAGGGACCAACAAAATTATCTGGAATGGGTTCTACATATCCATCAACTACATCTGAAGATTCAGGATTAGGATACTGTCTCTTTCCATAGAAGAAACGTAGATTTATCTTCCACCATGGGTCTCCACCTCCAGGTGGGAACGGAATATATTCCCAATTTAACAATCGTCCCGTTGGTAATGCCAATCCTTCTGACAAACTATAACCTATTAAATCTTCAGGAAGCATTGGATAATCACCATTAAGTTGCACTCCCTGACCATCGGCACGAGGAATAGGTGGGTCAAATTTGCCATTATTATTAGTATCATGCCAAACCCAAACACCATTAAAAACTATATCTTGAAATACTACCGAATCACTATCTATCAAATAACTATTGATTTGTGTTGATGTTTTATCCAAAGCCTCTCTTGGGTCAAACCCACCATTCCCAGGTGGACCATAAGGGTCAGCACCTATATCCGTAAAAATAACATTTACCTCTCGGAGTTGAGGCCATATTTTTCTGTTTAAAACAACTCGTGGACCTACTAATGGGTCATACTGGTCAGCATGCACAGATTTAGTTGAATGAACATTAATACCTATTACAGGTCTCCATACATCCATTAGAAGAAGTCTACGGAAAGATAGTAATTCTCCTGCATACATATAAAGAAGCTGATCTACTTGTGACCATTTCGGACGTGTGTGCTCTGCTAACGGTGTATACAATCGTGTTGGATAGTTCCAAGCATCAAAACTTGCAAAATCCCAATTCTCAACTGAGCTCAAATTATTTAAATCCCAAACTGCAAAGCTTGAGGAATATGCAGTATCAGAAATCATTCGTTCCGGTTTATCTTTATTATAGAAATTCGGATTATATTCATCAATAGGTTCGCCATCATTATTTCTTGGAAAGATACCGTTCAACTTCACCATTTCTGCTCGTAATACATCACATGCTAACGTTAATTGACTACGCCATGTTGCCGAGGTCCGAACCGCAACAATATATGAGTTACCTTCAAAACCTTCATCTTGTGTTGGTCCTGTAACCACTGGATAATCCGGATTTTGTGCTGTTCCACTACCAAGGAAATTTAGTCGATACGTAAGCCCATCTTTTGAAAATGGATTCTGTTTAATTAATGTGCCTAACGGAGAGCCATCAGCACCCCATTTAAACAACAAATCATCATAGTATGGGTCTAATGTATTATCATATTCTTCCTTCCTTGAATAATTCTCTTTAAATAAACCAAATTCCAACAGGTCAGTTACATCCGGTCCAGCAAGGTTTCCATAACCCTCATCTCTTCTGCTATCGGGTCGAACCCGATACGTAAGAGATTTTAACACCCTTGGAGCAGGGTTTTCAGGGTCATAAGACATGGTAAACTTAAATAGAGGTACCCAGTCTATCAAAGGCAATAATGCTTCTTTATCTTTAATAATCGACTCTACAGAGAAACTGGCACTTGGCTCTTCTTGTGTTTCCCCTTCAGTAGTCCCTTCTGTCTGTCCTTCCCCTTCTGTTGTTGATGGACATCCAACACAAGGTCCGACAGTAATATAATTTGGTATTTGATAACATAATTTCATTGTTTCATTGGTATTTACATTCTTAAATGTGACTTCCAATGTAACTGAATAAAATCCTTCTTTGGTGTATCTATGTGTTGGATTCTGCTGTGTAGATTCTGGTGCTGGTACATTATCTCCAAAGGTCCATGACCAGGCAATAGCCTTCCATGCATCTGTTCCAATAGACATATCCTTAAAAGCAACATCCAAACCTGGGTCTAACTCACCTGTAGCATCAGGGGTTATATATCCTGATGTAGGTTGTGCTATAAAACTCACAAATGGGGCATTAAGAATCTCAATATAATCACGTTTTATCTTTGAAGCGGTTAATCCATTTTTATCAACAATTTCCACACTCACAGTATATTTTCCAGGAGTACCATAAGTATGAGTTGGATTTTTATCAGTGGACTGACTTCCATCTCCAAATTTCCAAAGCACACTGGAGACAGTAATCCCACTTCCTGGTTTTAATGTAAATTTAATTTGCCCTCCTGGAACCTGTCTTTGTCTATCAGACGTAAAATCAACTGTTGGTACTTGTAATGCGACTATTGGCTTGGTTCTACCGGATGCCACAGGATTGGTACGTACCCAATTTAAGCCCAACCTATCGGATTGTGCTTGACTTACATCCGGCTCTGCTCTGGCTGTCCATTTCCGTAATCGGTCGTTATATGCCCAGTAGCGATAAATTAACGGCTCTTTAAAGAAACTAATAAATCCTAAGGCACGATTACCCCATGGAAATTCGGAATATAACATAAATAATCCATCAGATAAATCTGCAGACGGAGGATAAACGCGAACAAAATTGTCAGGGTCCGGCTCTGTCGGTGTATCAGGACCAAAGGATACAATTGCTGATTGGAATGAATCGCCTGGACTAATTGACGGTGAAGTCCGAATCACTACAAAGAAGTCCGGTCCATATCCATTCTCACTTGGACAATCTCCAAAACATACTGGAATCGGCTGACGAAGACGGGGTTGAGATACGTAAGGCGTTCCACCTTGAGATGAATCCCGACCAGTACTATTATCTGTCCCCGGAGAAGAGAATACAAATCGTACCTGATATCTCGGGTCACCAGGACGTGAATACCATACCGGAGCTGAATCCAGTCGTAAAGGCAAGTCAATATATTCAATTTCACCGTTTGAACCTATTATAGGCGGGTCAAATACACCATTTGTATTCTTTGGGTTCCAATCATTATCACGCCATATAGAAACACCGCTCAATTTATCATTAGCAGGGTCTTCTTCATTCAAAGGCAACAAATCTGTATACGGGTCAAAACTTTGATTCGCTTGTAAATCTACAGAATAAAACTCAACGATAACCTGTTCTAAAAACGTCGGGTCCTTTACAATATACCACGGACTTCCATTCCTTGGTGTTCCTGCTCGAAGACTCAATGTCCTACTTTGGGCACCAGTTATTTCAAAGGCTTCCACACGTTTATCGACGTCTCTCTCAGTATTGCCGTACGCAACCAGCCATAAACCGGTTACATTTTTCGTCCATGCACCATTAGAGAAATACGTTGTATCACCTACATTAGGAATAACTATATCATTTGTATCCGGTGCAAATGATTTATCTCCACCAGCAGCACCAGTTCCATTTCCATAAGCAATTAAATTGTTAACTCGGTTCATCGAAGCATCGATACCTAATATGGAAATAGGCTGTCCACCTGGGGTTATCACTGGTGTTGTAATACCACTGGTTGACGGGGGAAGTAACGCATCTGTTAAATCTACAACTCGTGCAGGAACACTCACTTGAAGCATATCATGACCATAAAAATCCTGCAATCCGCCTTCTTCGGGATTCGTCTTCCATGCTCCACCACGGGACGTTAAACCACCTTGTGATAAAATGATTCCAGCAAATTGAGACGACGTTGGAGATCTGTCGGGCAATCGTGCCGGAATAACACAACGAAACTCTTCAAAAGCACTTACCGTATCTGATGTGCGAATAACAACAAATAAATCATCACCTCGGTGACCACCTTCAGTAAGGGCTTTGGCACTCTTCTCATACGGAACAACATTTGCAACACCGTTATCGTTAAAATCAGCATTTAAAATATCCAAAAGTAGAGATTTCTTTTTAGAAAACGCAAGTTTTTCAGTTTCTTTTATGTCTTTCACAAGTTCTAAAGGTATAGGTGATACGGTTTCTTCATTAGCACCTGAATCTAAACTCTTAGCACTACTTGGCGGATTGGCTCCACCAGCACGAAAATCTGATTGTGGGACTGTCCATGGCTTTGCTGGAGTTAACTGCAATACCCATGCAAGGTCCTTCAATCCATCCCAGACTTTCCTTTGTGCTGATGATAATTGTGGACGTTCCGGATCTGATAAATCGACAACACCATCCGTTACAATTCCATCACCACTCAAATCATCCGGGATATTATCACCATCTAAATCCACAGGTTCTGGAGCAATCCCCCATTCTAATGACCCCGGAACTAATGGCACAATTTTATCTATAAATGTAGGGATTGGGGCTTTATCAAAGAAAAGCGGTCCTGTAAAAACACCATCATTGTTCGTATCCTCATAAAGCAGGACACCAGATGAGGGCAATGTGCCTCCAGTGCTATCCAGAGGTGTTAAATCAGATGGGTCAAACTCCGGCCCCCAAAACGCTATATACATACTATTTAATGCTACCGGTCCTAATTTATTAACAACTGGGTCATCTGCACCGGCAAGATTTAGTCCTAACACCGCTACTGGCTGGGACTTATATTCCACTTTTTGTCGTAAAATTCGTGCCGCCCTTGCTTCTCCATTAGCACCCGAAATCACCGTATTGCTACCCCAACCCAAAGGCCAATCTGCCATTTGCGGATATCGATTTCGAGACATAGCGTTCTTCGTTACTAACCACGGTCCCCTCTCTACTGCATTAACTTTACCACCCTTTACACCATAAGGATACTGAGATACAACTAATTGATTCCCATTTGTTAAATATGGTGCAACATATGCCGAATGAGCATTTTCAAGAGTTAAGACATTTCCATTATTACTAACGATATAATATCTTCCACCATTATTATCAATAAACCACCAACCTGAAAGGTCGACTCCACCAAAATTGCCATCTAATAACTCCGCATAGTAAATATCATTCTTGTAAGTGTCCCATACTTCGCTCCATGTTTCAATATCATTTGGGTCCTCGTTAGGGTCAAAATGGTAATACTCAAGGTTATCTGTTAAACTCCCCTCATCAGCATAAATAATGCACCGTGTTCCAAAATTAGTTAAATCCAACCTTATAGGCCATGTTGTATAATCTGGAAGTGTCGGTTGGATAAACGGCTTCGGATAATATATACTCCGAGGAACAAGTGCTCGTGGTAATAATGTGTCATCAAATGTCGGTTCAAATGGCACGGTTTCAAACGAATATTGAAATGACGTTAACTCATCAAGATTCGGTATCTGATAACCTGTCCAGAAAACACCTTCCGAATAATCAGGCAAGAATCCAGGATTGTATATATACTTTACCGCATTAGTTGGACGTAACAAAGGATTATCTGTAGTATCTAAAACGAAGTCTCCAGGAGGTGCAAGACCAAGAAGGAATCTTTGGTTAAAAATACCAAACACATCAAAACCAGTATTTAAATTCATAGGTGGATCTATCCATAATCCGAGATACGTCATCCCCCTTGTCCCCCTCCAATCATACCAAAGAAAATTTGCATAATTCTGAAGGACATAATGATTGCCAACACCAATAGGAAGCGGTTGTGTTGGATGTATATATGTTTCCCTTCCAAATGTATTATCGGTGCTGTAGGTCATGACAAGGTCATGGACTTCAAATCCAATTCTTTGTGGCTTTACGTTATCCTGTATATGTTCTCGTTCATGCCACCACGGCCGATTTATCTTGCGATTCACTTCCGACGTAGAACCAATAGGATATGTATCATCTATCCACGGCGTATCCTGTACATATTTCTTTGTCTTGGCTAAATACATATTTGAGAACCAAATTCCTCCATCCCAGTGCCCCCCATCTCTCGGATTCCAACGACGTGGCTCAATAAACGCACGGAAATCACCTCCAAAGGTAGCCCCCGGACCTGAAGTCCTACCCGATATGTCCTTCTTACCACTATTTGTTCTTAACACTACAAAGTAGTCAGGTTTCTCTATAGCGGTATTAGGCACACCAGGTTTATAATAATCTGCAACAGGTTCAAAATATCCTGTGGGATCATCGTCTGGACATCTCCTTCTACCTCCTGAAAATCTTAACCGCACTTTCCACCACGGGTCACCACCACCTGGTGGGAAAGGTTCGTATTCCCAATAAATCTTTGTATCAACTAAACCTCCCTGCTCATAAGTGGCAGGGTACATTGGACAATCAAGAAACGAAACACCATATGTGCTACCAGAACTATCAAGTGGCACCGGAGGGTCAAATATTCCGTTTCCTCCTTCCGATTTTTCATGAGTATCGTGATAGAGCCACACACCACTAAATGCATAATCGTTCTGAACAGCTATAGAACAATCTCCTGCAGATGAAGTTGTTATTGGCTCCAAAGCATAATTGGGATTAAATCCTCCATTTCCTGGTGGACCAAATGGGTCTCCACCTATATCGGTCAATATTAGATTTAGTTCCCAAATTTGTGCTGAAGGGTCTCCATGAGCATTAATACCTAACACCGGTATCCATGAATCTACAGGTAAAACATGTCTTAAATCCAATATTTCCCCCGTAACTGCTTCTATAAATGTGTCGGAAATATCCCACCTTGGTCTTGTATGCTCAGGCACAGGAGTATACATAAAGAAGGGCCAAGATGATATATTCCGTTCTGTTCCAGGACGGTAACCAAAAATAGTATCACCTGTCAAATCATAAACATTAAAATGCCCTGTATATTGGTTATTCTCATTCATCACTTCACCCTGATAAAAGTTCGGACTATATGAATCCACAGGCTCACCCGTACTTTGAGTTAGAAAACCCCCAACCCCATATTGCCAATACGGGAATGGGATTGAATCCACAATAGATGATAAGTTAGGACCGCTATATGGTTGCATTCTCGCCATCAAAAGAGACGTTCTCATTGTATTTTCATTATTCCACTTAAAACTCATCCGCACCGCTACAATGTAACTCAACCCAGGGTCAGGACCAGCGGTTACCCATTGTTTTGAAGCATATCCACCAGCGAAATCAACACTGCCATCCGTATTATTAATCTTTACAAATGGGAATAACTCTGTGGGTGGACTATTCCGTGGATTTACGGCTGCAAATGGGTCAATTGGGTCATACAATGAACTTTGAGGATTCATAGTAAAATTAAGGTTATAAGTTAAGTCTTCTAAAAACTGACCATATGAATTAGGCATTTCATAAGGATACCCATACCTATCCCACGTTAACATAGGCGTTCCAGGGTCTACTCGAAATGCATTTGCAGTCCCTCGAACATAAACCAGCCTACCATCATACATCAGGTCAAACTCATCATCAGGCTTATTTTCAGGTCCCCAATCAACAAACAAACCAAACTCTAAAATGTCTTCCGGTTCTAAAGTCCCTTCCAACTTATAATAAAGTTGAGTTAATGCTCTCGGCGCAGGCTGGTCAGGATTGTATTTCATATTAAACCTGAAAAGGGGAAGCCAATCATTTAGAGGAACAACACCTTGTCCATTTGGAATTAAATCTTTTGCCTCAAACGAAGCAGAAGGAACTTGTTCACCTTCTCGAACAATTATATAATCCGACTTATAAATAGGTGGCTGGCCAACTGGAGGGCAATCAACATATGTATTCCCTGTAGGGTCATTGGGGTCTTTAATCCGAACACGCATACCTATCGTATATCTTCCCCCGGATTGAAAATAGGGAGTATTTTGCCCACCTATAAGAAATACTTGATTTTCAGGGGTCACTAATGGTTGATACGATTGATTTACCCGAAATTCCCACCACGCCTCTGTATAATTTGTAGTAGGAGGCACACCTCCAACATTCGTGCTAATGTACCATGTAATATTCGTAATGTTAGGGACATCATTAGGACCAAACGATGGGTCAAGTCTATAAACCAATTTAAACCCCACAGCCAAAGGTGCCGCACCATCTGTCGGTTCCCCAATAAAATTAAGGTCTATCTGGCCACAATTAGCAAATACAGGATTTCCTATCTGGCTCTGTGTTAATGAGGGGAGGATTTTCACTAATGCATCTGTCGGAGCTGACGATGCAACTTGTATTCTGTTCTCAATACCCTTGGTTTCTGCATTCGTATTTACCGTTACTGATAAGTTCTGTCTAAAATCATCTGCCCTTGTATATTTCTCTACAAAAAAATCGTAGCTTATGTCTAATGCAATAAATAAAATCAAAACTATAAAAAACAACATCGGCAGGGAAAATATACTTATCCGTTTCACAGTAATGTTCTCCTTCTTTTATCAATACTATACATTACAACACTTCTATTTCCAAAAATAAAATTTATTTTATATGTTATCAAATTCTTACTGTCTATATAAAACCTTTCCTTCTTAAATATTTTTTTCTAAAATAGTTTATCATGTTTGAGTAAGCAATATACAATTTTTTCTCCTAAAAAAAATCTTTCTTATCATCATAACTATTTCTTTATAATTATGTCAAGAATTCATTTCATTTTCAAGTCTATTTCTTTTTTTATTCTACTTTTTTAAATAAATTTACTTTACAGCATATTTAACACCTATTTGTCAAGAAAAAACCTCTGACAAATTCAGTATAATTTATACTACAATTTTTTTGATTAAAAGTCAACATATTTTATATTTCACAAAATAAAATGATTAGGCATAAAAAAATAAATAGAGTGTTTTTTCCAAAGTATTTACAACTCTATCTTTCTTCTAAATGTTGAATAGACTTCATGAGGTCTTTAATCAAATCCAATACCTCTTGCTTAATGAGATACACCCCGTCTTTGCCCTCTTTTTTAGCCCATCGATAACGAGAGTCTTTTTCATCAGGCAAACCAATAATTAATGCACCTGTTATCATAGGTACACCTTTCCCCTCATTATTCTGTATAACTGAAAGTTTTGCAATCGGTTCTGTAATTTTATTTTCCGCTTCTTGATGTTGAACTTCAACTGCACTCATTGATGATAAATATCGTAATAGTCGTAATAAATCCCCCTGATTTTTTAACACCTTATTTTCAGGTTGTTTTACAGTCCAATTTTTATCTATTTGCTGGAAAACATATTCATTTGATTCATAATTTAAATGGAATTCTGTTATTTCGGAGGGCGAGAAACGATACAAAATTAAACTTCGGAAATTCTCTGGCAATACCCATAATTGAGAAACAATATCATTTGAAACAATCCCAATCTCTCCTGTGTCCTGGTTTATATAACTATGGAGATTATCATCTGGAATAGGCATATAACGGATTTCGATTGTATCCTGATTTGCCATTGTAAATTTTAAAACATCTTTACACTTATCCAATCCACGAGATTCCACCGTTCCACCTGGGAAACTTTGTAGTTCAAGGATTTTTAACCTGCTAATATAATCATTTATTTTTAATGAATCAATATCATCTATCGATGGCTGTGTCATCATCCAGCCTTTCTCTGTGTTCTTTTCAAGTGAGAATACAATAGTATTTTCATCTAACCGTTCAATTTTTACTATATTCGTAAGATCTTTTGTAAAAATATGGCGATTCCGAAAACTTTCAGGTGAATGTGGTAACAATTCCAAAATATGAGGGTCTAATAAAAATACAGAATTCTGCCCTGAAAGTTTTGCAAAGACACCTGTGCAATCAGAAAGCTTTAATCGTTTCCTTTTCTCTTTATCCTTCTCCTGTGTACTCTGCCCTGCGGTTTGCAAACCTCCTAAAAATAAAGTCTGTGGTCTCTTTTCTTTTGCATCATAATACGTTAGTCGGCATCTTGGAGGTTCCAATCCGTAATCGGATAAACTCTCGGGTTTGTCAATAAAGTCTCTACCAATTCCAAATTGTATTTCTGATGATAATGCATTAACTGCTTCCTGGTCTGCAAGTCCCTGAGAAGGAGATACAAGAAACCATGGTTCATTTTCATTTTTTCGCTCCATTATCACAATTACTGATTCCTCTCCTACCTTAGGCATATATTCTGAGTTTTGCATTTCATCGTCTTCCGTCCATATTCTTGCAAACTCAATTCGCACAAGTGGAACTTCCCTCACCGCAACAAGAAACCGAAATCGCAAATCCTCCAATGAGCGATTTAACTCAAAAAACTGTTTATCGTCAACAAGAAAAACCTTACCTTTTAATCCCATAGCATATCGATATGTATTAGTTGGATCTAAAAAGCCGAAATCAAGTTCTATTGGTTCGTTCATTTCATCTACTACCGCTTTCAATTTTAATGTTGGCTTGTCCAAACCATAAGCTGATTTATCATCCACTTTTTCAATTATCGTCCGCTGATTTTTTAACTCTGATAAATGTTTTGCTATACGGTCCCACATTAATTGAAATGCTGGTATATCTGGTGAAGGTTTTTCAAAACTCCATTTTCCGTCAATATCTTTTTTCCCCACACACAAAGGTCCTCCTGCCTGTTGGAGATGAAGTTCCCGTACCGATTCTGGTGCAAATGAAAATATCTTCTTTGCTTCTTCATAAACAACCTTCTGCTCTTCCTTCCACCAATTTGAAAACCAATATAGGAGGATTAACACGGATAAAATTAAAACTAAAATTATTGTATTACGCCACTTCACTTTACCCTTCTCCTAACAAAATACGCAATCAAACCTGCAATTAAAACTAATTGCGGTGTTAACATTACAGAACACCAAATAAGCCATCGCTTTTGCATATCAGACAAAACAATAGGCTTATCTTCTTTTATTGAAGGACGAATTGAAATTAGTTCATCATGTTCTGTAAGCCATGCAAGACTATTTAGAAGGAAATTGATATGACCACCAATACTAATACGTTCATTTGTTATAAAATCAGCATCCCCAACCACTACAAATCGGCTCCTTTTTTTTGAACCATCAGATAGTTCTTTACTACATGTTCCAGCCACAGCAATAAACAAAGGACCTTGCTTCTCTTCAGGTTCATACTTAACAGCACCCCCTTCCGCAAGCCTTGACAAATCCGTCTCTGCCCAATATTCTGGTGGTGTTCTCAATATAGGAACTACATTGGCATTCTCTGGCAAATTTTCTATTGGTTCTATTGTCCGTACGGCCCTTAACAACAATGGCTGGTCCATTCGCTGTGTAATAGGATGGTCAGAACGAAAGGAACCCCGATACTCAAATAACCCTTCTTCTACATTTTCAAACGGCTTTGGGTCAGAACGTAATTCAATCTCCCATGGATTTTTTTTCTGCGTCGTAAATGCAATGTTTGAACCAACATCTACTCCTAATTTTTCTTTCAACCATGGACGAAGATATTCTACACCACTCCTACCTAAACGAACATCTACCCACGGCTCAAAAAACACAATAAGTCGTCCACCATTATCAAGGAAATCCTGAATTGCCTTTAATTCTTCACGACTTAAATCCCCTTTCGGATTATGTATTATAACAACCTCATAACTTTTGGGAACTTCTGGCAGGTCAATCCGAATCTGAAAAGGTTCTATCTTATAAGATTCTCCTTCAATAATAGCCCTTGCCATAGAAATACCATTCGGATTCGAATCATCAAGGGGCGTTTCATCATGTCCAGTAAGATAACCTATTTTTGTTTCCGTTTCTTTTAGAACACTAATAAGAGCCTGCGTAAAATCCCGTTCTTCCATCCGTGGATTGGCACCGCTTAACATAATAACACGTTGACGATTTCCACATTTTAGCACTACCGTTCCCTGGGTCGAAGCATGGGTAATGGACAATGCCTCTAAACGTGCTCGGTCAATCTGTGGGTCTAATAGTTCAACATTCAAAAAGGGTGTATGCCTTTTACATTGTTCAAGAAACCGTAATGTTTTATCTTTTGCAATTACTACAGACTCTTCATCAGTATTAATAAAAAAGCATAATACCTTTACTTCTTTGTTCATAGTCTCTAAAACTTTGACTGTTTGAGGAGATAACGTTCTACGACCTTCCTTTGTCAAGTCCACAGAAATATCCCACCGCAAAACAAAAGCATAGATAACGATACATATCCCTAAAAAAGACAAGGATGAAATCAATGCACTCAAACCCGAACCTGCCCTACCTGACCAGCCCGATTCTACTATAATACCCCGAATTACAAAACCTAACCACAAAATGCCTGTAATTAAAAAAACACCACCTACTAAAAGAGCCCACACATTAAAAATCTCTTGCTTCCACACTAAAAAATTTAAAACGCCTAATAGACTGATTACAGATATAACACCACAAAGTCTCTTCAATGACCATTTCATTATAATCTAAATTCTCCTTATTTTCGCCAATTTCGCGACTCCAGCGACCTGAATGTCAAAAACACAAAAAACGCAGTACAGAGTAAATAAAATGCAATATCTTTAGGTTCGAATATCCCTAATGCCATATTCTTTGCATGATTATCCAGCGGTAATTCTAACAACAAAGAATGAAATAATCCGTAGATTTTTTCGACTGCATTTTTCATTACTGCTGGAAATGTATTTGGTAAAGGTGCTGTTGCTGGTAATTTTTCAGCCACATTGCCAATAATAAACATTAATAAATAGATTCCAAAACTTACCAGTCCAGCTGTAATCGGATATTTTATTAATGAAGAAATAAAAAGCCCTATGCTTAATACAGCCATCCCCATCAGAAAAACAGAACATAACCCAAACAACAAAACGCTCCATTCTACTTCTGTAAAGGGAAGTAAAAGAAAAACATTAAGAGCAATTAAAATAACCGCCAAAGCAAGCATGGCTAACGCAGAACTAAATTTACCCAATATAATATCCCTATCCCTCAGTGGGTATGTTAATAATAACTCCATTGTCCCTCGATGGTACTCTTCTGATAACAGACGCATGGAAATTATCGGAGATAAAAACATAATCATAATGCCACAAAAAACAAAATACGGACTTAAAAATGTCTCCTCAAAATCTGGCACTGTGGTATAGCCATACTGAAATGGCGATTGAGATATTTGCACATACGTTAAAAATGACAAGATAAATGCCACCCCTGTTAACGTAGCTATCAACCCCAAAATCACATACCCTGATGGAGTAACAAAAAAACTTATAAACTCACGTTTTGCTATATTCCAAATAGATTTCATTACTTTCCCTCCTGCACCATCTCATCTCGAGAAATTGCATTTAAAAATGCTTGCTCGATTTCAACTACCGATTTCTCAGGGTCAATAGCAATCTCCGATACAATCCTACCGTCATTCAGAATTAATGCCCGTGAACAAAGTTGTGAAACTTCAGACAATATATGCGTGCTTAATAAAACAGTATGATTTACTCTAAAACTTCTAATTAACTCGCGAATCTCGACAATTTGATGTGGGTCTAAACCTACTGTCGGTTCGTCTAAAATAATAACTGGTGGAGAGCCAATAAGTGCTTGAGCAAGACCTAATCTTTGACGATAACCTTTAGATAATGTTCCTACAACCCGCTCATATACATCTTTTAACCCACAGGTTTCGACAACCTGATTAACCGAAGATTTGAGACTGGTTCTCGGAATATTTTTAATTTGTGCAACAAACAATAAAAATGACTTTACTGTCATCTCATCATATAAAGGCACCCTTTCTGGTAAGTAACCAATGAGTCTTTTTACTTCTAATGGATACTCATGAATTTCATATTTTCCAATCTTTGCTGTTCCATAACTCGCTGGCATAAATCCAGTAAGAATACGCATCATCGTACTTTTCCCAGCTCCATTTGGACCTAAAAGACCAACACTCTCCCCTTCCTGAATAGAAAATGAAATTTCCTTCAACGCACAAAATAAACCATAATACTTTGTTATTTTATTAACCTCAATCATCATTAGACATATTTACCTATCATTTCCCGATTAAAATTATAGTCCTCTCACTATTTGAATATTATATTCCTTCCTTTACAAATCTTTTTTGATTTAACGGAATTGTGAAACTGTATTATGACCATACTGTATTGATTTTATGTGTCTTAATTCAACTTTTATTTACAACTAACCAAAAACCTGCCTCATGCGGTCGCAATAATAACGAATATTATCCCATTTTGCATCAGGGGGGATACGATGGTCGGGACAAGGAATAAATCCACCCAAATCAACCAAAGGCTTTAGCCTTTCTATCTCACGGTCAACAGCATCTCTATCATGAAGGAATACTACTTTGTTCATTCCTCCGACACCACGCAAACCTTTGCCATATTTTTCTCTCCATGGGGCAATACTTGCGTTCCATGTACCAACTTCTATTGGGAACATGGTGTTCACACCATTATAAAACCATGTGGGAATAAGGGCATCAATACAGCCATCACAATCTAACGAAACAATATCCAATCCATAACTATTACATAACTCTATAATCCTTTTATAATGAGGTCCGACCAATTCATCAAATACTGAGGGGATTACCAGAGGTCCATTCTTAAAACAGATATCTTCCCAAAAATGAGCAAAATCATACTTAGCACCATTTTGTAAGGCTCGTTTCGTATTCTGATAACAAAGTTCTCCATAAGTATCAATCATTTCCTTAAACAAATCAGGGTCATCAGCATAAATATAACTTAATCCCACTACGCCTATAATATTTCTTAGAGAACCTAATAAACTACCGCAATGCAACCCATACAGATAATCACGTTCATCCTTTTTGAGAAATTCTTCTCCTCCCTCTCCAAAAGGTATCATTTTATCATTTACACGAACAAGTGTTTTTAACATTCTATTTTCATTATATTGAAGCCGTGGCAGATAATGTTCTTCCCAATCCTTTCGAGTTTTTAAAAGATGGTCAAACTCTGACGGAATAGAAACCGCTCCCAATTTTTCGAGAACTATAACACCATCTTCATTCTGAACTTTTTTGGAGCCATCGGGTAATTCTTCAATAACTTTTCGTTCAAATAATGGGTCTAAATGGGCATTAGGTTTAAATACCGAATAATAATTAAAATCAAAACCTAACTTCTCACTTAATACAGCATCTACAGGATTCCCATCTATCCATTCTTCTGCTTCTTCTTTAGTAATATATCCTTCATCTGCCCATTTCTTTAACGTCTCGTTCCAAAAACCAAAATGAACTATCGGTAAACGGTCATATGGTTCATACCTCAAAACTGCAAGAGCCCTTTCCCTATGTGTCATATTCATTCTCCTCAATACATTTCTTTAGAAGTTAAATACTTTTTATTTATATTACTATACTATAAAAAAAGGAAAATAAAAAATTAATTCCATCAGATTAAACATTAGTATTACTGTTAAATAACTTCATTCTTTCTTCTTCCATGTCCTACGTGTTCCATTTACCCCATTCCACCAGCGAAACAGTGACAGCTTCTCTATGCCAAAAGCAAAAGGCTTGTGATACTACAAGGTGATGACAGAACCCATGCTGTCACCAATTACATTCATAGTTTGATAAATTAATTCTTTTTGCAATGGAAGCATAATTCGTAGTAATATTATATAAACTGAATTTATAGTTTTATATGACGTTTTATTGATTCCTTTTGCTATTTTATAATAATCATGTTTTTATTTCTATAATAAAAAGGTTTTTACTTGAAAAAATCTTTATATAAAATAGTCATATATTTATTCTTTATTATTCTCTCTATTGGAGGACACGGGGAAGCAACCCAATCAGTGACTGTCCGTTTCTTTGCTATGGGAACAGAGTTCGTTTTTATTATTTATCCTCCCTTTGATGGTATGCTTGAAGAAGATGTTCGTAATTTATGTGAACCTGCTATCACTGCTGTCAATAACCTTGAAAAACATATCAGTCATTACTTACCAGATAATGACCTTGCACGACTAAATCAATCCGCAGGTTCAGGCGTTCTTAAAGTAAACAGCGACCTTTTTGAAGTTATCCGCTGGTCCAAACGATACTGGGAACGCACTGATGGTGCATTTGACCCAAGTGTAGGTCCTTTATTAGACCTCTGGGGATTTTATAGGAAGAACAAACAGGACATTCCATCGGATAATGAAATCTCTGAAGCATTAAAAAAGGTAGGCATGGATAAAGTAATCATCAATGTTGATGAACAATCTGTTGGACTTACAGTCCCCGAAATGCGTCTTGATTTTGGTGGTATAGGGAAAGGGTTAGCTTTGGATCGGGCAAAGGCAATATTAAAAGAACAAGGGATAAAATCGGGTATTTTACATGCAGGCACAAGTTCTATTGTTGCAATAGGTACACCACCTAACCAGGCAGGTTGGAAAATTGGCATCCGTTCCCCTTATAATAAAGATGAAACGATTGAAGAATTTTTAATTAATGATGAATCTCTTTCTACCTCTTCCGTTTCCGAACAATTTTTGGAACGAAAAGGTAAAAAGTATGGTCATATATTTAACCCAAAAACAGGTCGTCCTGTAGATACCAATATTGTGAGTTCAACAGTTATTTGTAAAACAGCGACAGAAAGTGATGCTTTAAGCACATCGTTCTTTGTGCTTGGTATCGATAAAACAAAAGAGTATTGCAAAAAATTTCCTGATGTGAAAGTTTTCCTTGTGTCGGAACATAATAATAAATTAGATAAACAATATATTAACCTTAAACAAAGCGAGGAATAGCCATGAAATCCAATACCTCTCGTAATGTATCTCGTAGAAACTTTATCAAAACAGCAAGTACTGCCACAGGACTGATTATTATGGCAGGGAAAGCCCCGTTTTCCTATGCACTTAATGACAAAGTAAAGGTCGGTTGTGTTGGCTGTGGAGGACAGGGAAGTTTCCATATTAAAGACGGCTTGATGGGCACATCCGACATTGTCATCACTGCGGTATGTGATGCCTATGGTCCTCATCAACGGCTAGCAGTGCAATTAGCTCAAATTTCAAATGCAGGCATTGCACTTGAACCTGGACAAGGATTGACAGAAGAACAACGGCAAAAAGCAATCGCAGCATTCAAACCGAAGAGTTATTATGACTATCGGGAAATGTTAGAGAAAGAAGAATTGGATGCAGTCGTCATTGCGACACCACTCCATACTCATTATCAAATCACTATGGATAGTTTAAGTGCTGGCAAATATGTATTCTGTGAAAAGACTATGTGTTACGAAATTGAACAAGCTCGAGATGTCGTAAAGAAATGCCACGAAACAGGTAAATGGGTTCAGGTAGGACATCAACGGAGGTATAATCCTTTATATAATAAAGCCTTAATGATGATTTGGGAAGAAGGAACTATTGGACGAATCGTACATATTGACGCTCAATGGCATCGCAACAACGATTGGCGACGTCCAATTAACAAAGACCATAAACTTAACTCTCAAGAAGCCCGCTTCATTAAAGATTTGGAACGCTATATGAACTGGCGTCTATACAAAGAGTCATCCAGAGGCTTATTAACAGAATTAGCAACCCATCAATTAGATATCGTTTCTTGGTTCCTTGATGCCGTGCCCAAACGCGTTTACGGTTGTGGTAGTTTAGACTATTGGAGAGATGGACGCGAAATTCACGACAGTATCAATGTCATTTATGAATTTGATATTACACCTGAAAACCGTGGTTATCGTGCTATAAATGCTCGAAGCAGTTATCAGGATAAGATGGCAATTAATCAGCCTTATACAGTTCAATTGATGTATTCCAGTATTACCGCCAATGCGAAAAAAGGATGCAACGAACTCATCCAAGGAGATGAGGGCACCATTGAATTAAGTGAAGAAGGTGGAACGTTCTATCCAGAAGCCACAGCCAAAATTTCATGGGGTGAATCTGGAAGTGCTGAACAAACTGCAACGGTTATCACCTCTGGCGGAACATTGAAGCTCAGCAACAAAGCACTTCAAGAAGGCAAACCGATTGTTGTAGATAATACACGTTCTGTTGACCAACTCCAATTTATGCGGTTCGCAAAAGATATAAAAGAAGGTGGCGTACCAAAAGCAAACCAAATGGTCGGTCTACGGGCTACCGTTATGGCTCTTTCAGGTTATCAAGCAATTGAGGAAAGGCGAATGGTTGAAATTGACCCAGCTCTATATACCTTCGATTTTCCGACACCTGACCCATCAATGGTTAGTTAATTCTATATATTTACACATATAAATTAACGAAATAAAATTATTAACATAAAGAAAGAGAAAGTGATGCCATGAGTAAATCGTGGAAAAGTTACATCCCATGTTTAGTATTTACCCTAGTTCTCCTACCAATCATCTCTATTCCCGCAAAAGATATCTCAGAACCATTACAAAATATTATCGAAAATTATGATAAATATATTGGTAGAGACCTTGTCATAAATAATCGAGCCCCAAATGCAAAAGTTATACGGACACTTCCTCTTTCCTGTCCACCATTCCATTTAAGAGATAAAAATGGTGACATTATTGACCCAACAAAGAATCCAGATGGGACACCAGTTGACCCTAACTTGCCAGTTCAACAGCAAGGCATCCCACGAGCAGTTAGTACCAAACAAACCTGTGGTGCATGTCATCCTTATGACAGAATCACTCATGGCTATCATTTCCAGATGGGTCGTGATGAACTCTATCCGCCTACAGACCCGACAGGTGGAATTCCAAAGGATAAAAGTCCTGGCTTTTTCGGAAAATGGTTATCCTTATACCAACGTGAACTGGTTGGAAAAAATTTTGAAAATCCTGACCAGATAGATATGACTCCTTTCAATTGGATTGTAGATTGTGGAGTGTGTCACCCTGGTGGTGGACCTGCAGAATATGACCGTTCTGGAAAAAATTATGAAAAATTCAAAAAAGCAAATCCTCTGGTAGGCACATTTGGGGACGGCGATTACTACGAATCCCCATGGGAAAAAACTGGAGTTGTCGAAGCAGATTGTTTTATTTGCCATCTTGAAGATTATGAATATTCTATCCGTGCCCAACAGATTAAAAAATGGAATTTTGAATATGCATCGACTGCCGCTGCAGGCTTCGGTTATGTTTGGGGTTCTACCATCGATGGACAACAACCCAAAGTTTATTATAACAAAAGTCTTTTCCGAGCAGATGGAACCGTTCACCTCCATATTCGCCGTCCTACCGACCGCCAATGCATGTTCTGCCATGATATGTCCAGCGTCCAGAAACGAGGGATTTCATGGCATTCTCCATATATGCAAGACGTTCACACAGAACAAGGTTTAAAATGCATCGACTGTCATCATGGCGACATTCGCCATAACTTCGCAAAGGGTAGTTCCTCTATACAAACTATTCGTGATGATTTAGATAACACAACATTATCATGCAAACAATGCCATGACCAACAAGAGAAAGGTGCCCCGTATCCAGAACATAAAGGATTACCTCCTCTGCATCTGGAACGGATTGACTGCACTGCTTGTCATATTACGCATCGTCCTTTCCTCCCTGTATCTATTATCGACCCATTAACTGGGAAAGCCATGACCTTACCTGAAATTCAAGACATGAGTTATTTGGGTGCATCTGAATTTGGTGGTTTTTGGGGATGGATACGTAGTCGAGACGATGCAAACCTCATTTTCCCATATACTAAAGAGCAATTACAGCAAGCCAAAGAATATACTATCTCAAACGATGATAATATCCGCAAATTATTTAAAGACGCTCTCTTAAAAGACTTGCCAGAAGGAGCAATAAAAGTTTCCGATTTTATTCAGCAAAATAATGAACTCGAAAGTCCAGAATCACGTGGATTAATGTTAATTGTATTATCCCAATTAGTTCGACCTGCTAAAGAAGCCTATCCAGTTGTCGTTTTCCGAAATCAGGCATATTCTTATGATACAGGACAAATCAGGGAATTAAAGGCTACACCACAACCAAAACGGCCAGGGGCAACCATCATAGAATCTTCATTTGATTTGGGCAGAAACAAACAGGATGGAAAGATATATGCACAAAACACCCAGGTCTCTACATACTGGGTCTATATCGATAAAGAAGAAGTCCGACCAGTTTTACTAAAAGATATGAAAAAGGCTTATGATTGGTTAACATTACCAGAATATACGTTCCGACTTTATCCATCACAACCTAAGAATGGACAGACCGCTCCGCCACTTCCTGAGAATCCATTAAAACAGGCACAACAACCAGCAACATCAGAAAATACAGGTGCTTTACAAGCACAAGTACCTAACCCAGAAGAAAATACAACTCGCAAAAAAACAGCAGAAGAAATCCGTCAACAAACAGAAATGGAAGAAAACTTAAAAGTAGCTATACAGGAAAAAATAAAAGTATACTCAGCATCTGACGCAAAACCATTAAAAATTTATGATGATAATAACGATACCTTCCCAGAAGTAAACACACAAGAAGAAATCGGGCTATTTGCATGGGCATTAAAACAGACTGTTCCATATCTCAAAGATAAAGATTTGTACTATTTGAGAGGAACTACTGTTTTTCGTGTAACCGTAAAAGGTGGGGATAATCCTTATGAGTTCGAATTTCTGGATATGGAACGTATCGGTGAAAATAAACCTTTCATTGCAATTACAAGATATGAACAAAAAGAAGAACCTGGTGAGTTTAGTTGGGACAAACCTAAACAAGTCTGGTCTCCTGTCGAAATGCGACTTTGCTCACCTTATGAAGCAGAAATTGTCCAGATTGAACCAAAGGCATACCCATCTATCATGGCTATGGCAAAGCCATTAGAATGGACTGTCTCCCATGGTGTAGAACCCGCAACCCGTGCGTATGGTGCCAAAGGTTGCACAGATTGCCACTCTGAAAATTCTTCATTTTTCATGGGTAGTATGCTCGTAGACCCATTCTCAGAAGATGGCACACCAAAATACGTTACATTATGGAGTGTTTTGGGCTATAATATTTCTAACTTAAAATTAGGGGCATGGCGCGAAGGTGTATTGAAAAAGTATGCCCCATGGATTGTCCTGATTCAATTATTACTTATCCTTATACATTATGTCCTTATCGGGAGAAAAGAAGGAACCCCCGTTGGTAAACCAAATGTCTTACGTTTCCGTGGCTATGAACGGATAGCTCATGCAATTGCTATGATTAGCGTTACATTTCTGGCTATTACAGGATTCTGCTTCCTTATGGGACAACACGATCCTTTAGGTCCCTGGGCAAGGGTATGGCATACATGGTTCGGATATGTAGCCTGTGCTGGCGTCATCTTTATCTTCCTCTCCTGGGTAGCATTTATGTTCCCTGCTAAGGGAGATCTCCGCTGGCTATTGAAAGCGGGTGGTTATTTAGGCGGTGTTAAAGGACACGTCCCAGCAGGAAAATTCAACGCTGGTCAAAAAATCCTGTTCTGGTTAGCAATACTTGCATCAGGCACCTGTGGAGTAACAGGCGTTGTTATGGGACTTAATCGCGGTACCCACTTCCTGAATCAAGAGATATACTATACCATCCATGATATATCCGCACTTGTTATGATTCTGGTACTTATTGCTCACATTTACTTAGCTGCCTTCGTTGTACCTCATAGTCTACGGGCTATTTTTGGAGGAAAAGTAAGTGATATATGGGCAAAAGAACATCATTCCCTTTGGGCATTTACCGTAATAGACGAAAAAAACAATTCAACCGAGCACTAAACTACAAATAAAAAACTCTTATACCTTAACATACCATCAGGAATAAAAAATGAAAATTCTATCCATATTAGGTAGTCCCAGAAAAAATGGGAATACAGCACATGCATTAAGCTATATTGAAGAACAACTCAAACAACAAAAACACGAAATTAAACACATCCACGTCTCAAATTTATCCATTGAAGGATGTAGAGAATGTTATTGGTGTAAAAAAGAAGATTCTTTTCTATGCTGTAATAACGATGACGCTATTCCTTTATTAAATGATATGATTGAAGCAGATGCTATTATCTTCTCAGCACCGACTTTTTGCTGGGGTTTTCCTGCACAAATGAAAGCACTCCTTGACCGTATGTTCTGTTTAATCTCATGGGAAGAAGGCAGTACCGAAAGCAAATCCTTATTAGAAGGCAAAACAATGGCACTCATTGTAACCGCAGGCGGTGAAATAAAAAACAATGCAGAACTTTTAGGAATTGCTTTCAACAACATGGTCGAATTCATGAATTGCAAATCCGCAGGAGTCGTATATATTGCCCCATGCGAAGGTGTCCGCTCTGTCAATGATGTGATTAAACGACAATTAGACGAAGTAGCCAAAAACTTAATTGGCTAACAACATCAAAAAACACACCTCAAAACAATTACTCCACCTACTAATTCCCATAAGAATAATAGAAATATTATCACCCACATATATTATTTTTCGTTTGTTTTTTCATAATATCTTGCATTTATTCAAAATTTTTAAAATGACAAAAACTGGTTCTTAATCATAATGAAAAAAAATGTAAAATACTTGCAAAATTGACAAATATATGATAATATGTTATTATCACATAAACAACATATATAACCAAAAAATAAGAAACGTTAGGAGGAAGGTTATGAAAAGCACAAAGTTATTACTCATGGGTCTTGCTGTATTCATTCTAATTACAGCCTCAGGATGTAGACCAACTCTTTTCTTGGAGCCATCCACTTTGGATTTTGGTAGCTCCGAACAACAAAAACATTTGAGGTATGGAATGGTAGTGTAAACACTACTATGAATTTTCAGATTTCAAAAGACCAAACATGGATTACAATTAATCCTGAATCTGGTTCCAGTAATGGACCATCAGATAGAAAGATAATCACAGTTCAGGTGTCCCGAGATGGGCTACAAAGCGGTCAATATACAGGAACAATAACAGCAAAATCGTCACGAGGTGGTTCTAAAACTGTTGAAGTAAAAATGACCGTTGGAACTCCCCAGCCATCAGAAGGAGAAGGAAGCAAAGAGGGAAGCAAAGAAGGAACTCAAGAGGGAACTCAGGAGGGAACCCAGGAAGGAACTCAAGAGGGAGAAATCGAAGGGCAACCGGAGTCCAATATATCCATAACGGGTTGGATAAATGATACAGATACAAATCCTGTAGCATACGCAACTGTTGAATTAGTAAGTACAAATTTTAAGGTATATTCCGACCAAACTGGATTATACATAATAGAAGATGTCCCCAAAGGTACTTATGTGCTTTCTGTTAATAAAGAAGGGTATGCCCCTTATAGTGCTGAAGTTGAAGTCGGGGACATACTTCCAGTGACAGTAAATGTTATTCTCGTAAAACAAGTAAAAGTTCAGGATATCCCTAATATAGAAAGTGGTGCCACTGTTACAGACTCAAAAGGAAATGCCATAACAATTCCACCTAATTCAGTGTTTGATGAAGTTGGGAATCCCGTAACAGGTCCTGTTGAGGTATATATTACTCCTCTGGATTTCACTCAACCCAATGATATTTTAGCCTTCCCAGGAGGTTTTCAGGGGGTTTCTACCAGCAAGCAAGGAGAACAAGTTGATTTAGAATCATATGGATTAGCAGACTTTACATTGAAACAGGACGGTAAAGAGATGAAATTAGACACTTCTGCAAAAGCAAATGAACCAGCGGAGATAACGCTTGACCTTCCCGATGATTCGCCCCTGAATGCCGGAGAGGAAGTACCCTTATGGTATTTTGATGAAGAAAAAGGGGTCTGGATAGAGTCTGGCAAAGGAACCGTTTATGATAAAGAAGGAAATAAATATTATAAAGCATCCATCCAGCACTTGTCATGGTGGAATTGTGATGCTCCTATTACGGAAAAAACCTGTATCCAGGGCTATATCAAAGATAAGGAAGGAAAACCTGTAATGGGTGCAGTAGTTAAAGCAATTGGGGTTTCCTATAATGGTGTCACTGTCGTCTACTCTGACGTTACCGGTTTCTTCTGTGTTGATGTCAAGGGGAATTCCAGAGTCATCATTGAAGTATATTTGGTCGGTTCTCAAATTCCTGTATATCAAAAAGAAATTGATGCAAATACAAGTGGAAATTCATGTGAAACAGATAACTGTATTGAACTGGATGACATTACTGCAGGATTTAATAGTTGCATTCAGGGAACAGTTACGGATAGCGATGGGAATCCCTTAGAAAATGTGACCGTTCGTTCTTCCTCAGGAACAGAAACCATTACAGACGGGGCAGGGCATTATTGCCTTGAGGCGATTGGGGATATGCCCATTACAGTATATGTAATTAGTCGTCCTCCGGTAACTGTTGTTTCGCGAACAAATACTTCTTGTCCTGCAGGTGATTGTGTGGTCGCAGACATAAAGGTAGAATATCCCAAAGATGGTTCTTATGTCGGAATTATGAACACAACTTTAAAAAATAAACAAAACTCACAAACAAAAGTAACCCAGTACTTAATTTCGTCCTCAGCAGTCTTTGCTTCATTTGGGGCAAATCTGGTACCCCCAATAAATGACCTGTGTTCTGTTCAAACCTTCCAATATGAAATTTCACAAGAACAACAGGATTTGTCTCAGGGCCTTCCGCAGATTAATTGGTCAGGGCTTGACCCCGGCGCCCCCGGCTTGTTCCAGTCTGCAGGTAAATCGGTTGATATGGTGAGAATGTCAGATACACATGTGCAAGAAACTGAGATGGTCCAGCCATGGATGTATTCTATTTTTGTTCTGGATTATACGCAAACAATTTCTACAACAAGTACACAACCTAATTTTACTGCATCCTGGCCCGGTGGTTTTGATATAGAGGAATTTTCAGTGAACGGGCAAATTCCGCCCCCGTTAGAAGTTACTTCTCCAGAAATAAAACAGAGTCCTGTTTATGGACCAACTTTTGATTTCGACCCCAGTCAAGATTTGAACATAACATGGAACGCCCCCGTAACACCTGTTCCCGGAAGTTTTATCGAGGTGTCTCTCTCTGGAAAAAGTTATACTTTCAATGAACAAGGGGAGGTAGTTAATGTAGTAGTCATTGAATGTACCCTCAATGATGATGGGTCCCATGTAATTTCAAAAGATTTACTCCAACAACTACCTGTTGGGACTTTTGCACAGCCCGCGTATATCGTTCTGACGATTTCTCGTTGTAACTTACAAGAATTTCCTGTCCCATTAGTAAAAGGCGGTAATGGGAAATTTGTAGTTACTGCACAAAATATGTTGTCAGCCATTAATTCCCCAAATATACCTATTCCTGTCAAATAGTCTGTTAAAGCCTTTTAATGAAAGACTACGCCCTGCCTTTTTTTAGCAGGGCGTAGTCTTTTTATTCCCTTTACTATGAACATTCACCACCAAATTTGAAATACCTTCCATCAGACCTGTAATTTATAAAGATAAAAGCATAACATAACTTAAAAATTATAAAGTTATAAGGATAAAAAGCTATGCGATTTTTAATATGTACCTTTATTCTTCTTTTTGGAGAAAATATAATAGCGGAAAATCAGGTTCCATACGCTATTAATGTAATTGACATGGGGGCAAAAAATGATGGTTCAGCGGATGCGACACAGGTATTTCAACAGGCATTAGATAAAGCCAGTGAAATTGGGGGTGGCATGGTTCTTGTTCCTGCGGGAACATATAAAATTTTGGGCAATTTAAAAATTCCAGCAGGTGTAACATTACAGGGAACATTTCGGACACCTCCCACTTCTCATTATCCCAACAAACCGAATTTGGTAGGGTCTGTTCTCCATGCGTATGCAGGAAAAAATCAACCAGAGGCAGAACCTTTTATTACCCTTGCTGGTAATAATGCTACATTAGCGGGATTTATCATATCCTACCCCGAATGGTCGAAAGATACGGTTCCTCCTATCCCTTATCCACCTGCAGTTTATTCAAAAGGGACAACAGATGTAGCAGTTTATGATTGCTGTATTATAAATCCCTATGAAGCGATTCACTTTCAAGACTCTGCCCGAATGATGATTCGGAATGTTTTTGGCTACCCATCATTTCGCGGATTATACATTGACGCATGCTATGATATTTCCCGTGTTGAAAACTGCCATTTCTGGCCCTTTGGTGTTACCTACCAACCGAATGACCCGTATTGCCTCTGGATAAATGAGAATGGTACTGCTTTTGAATTTGCCCGAACGGATTGGCAATATGTCACTCATACTTTTTGTTTCGGTTATGGTGTAGGATATAAATTCTCAAAAACGAAAAATGGTGCCTGTAATGGCAGTTTTTTAGGGATAGGAGCGGATTGTTGTCGTCGTGCGGTATTGGTCGAGGACTTACAACCTTTCGGTTTGCTAATAACTAATGGTGAGTTTGTAGGCAGATGGGAAAGTAGTGATTCTGCTGGTATTGAAATAGTTCCAGAGGCAGGGAATGGAAAAATTAGCCTTATCAATTGTGCCTTTTGGGGACCTTTAGACCGATGTATCTGGCATCGAAGTGCTAAAACACAGCTGACAGCCATCGGTACTAATTTTTGGGAATGGGATATTAATGGTAAAGGACACCCTGCAATTCAGGTTGACCGTGGAAAAGCCATTATTCAAGGGAACACCTTTGCTTTGGGGTTGCTACATGTGATAGTCAGCAAATACTGCACATCTGCTATTATCACTGGAAATCAGGCAGAAGGTGGGTTATTTGTTATCAATCATGCAGGTGAGAAAACACAGATGGCTATGAATGAACCGCCACCAAGCCCACCCAAAAAAAGTTGTTTGAAGAATTATATCCTGAAAATTGGCAGTGTAGGAGACCAAACTTTTGTTGACAACTGGCACGGTTCAGAAAATGGCTCCGAATGGAAAAAAGTTGGGACTACAAAACGTTGGTCAAAAAAACAATCTATTATTCGTATACCTGTCATACCTAACAAGGAATACACCCTCACTATTGATTTGTATATTCCATCACCAGCAAAACATCCTGATAATGCTATCTTATTAAATGATGAGAAGATTATATCTTTAGCAGATATAGAAGGTTTTCAAAAAGTAACAGCAAAAATACCTGCCCAACCAATGGATTTTATTATACTTAGTATCTGCTCAAATACATGGTCTCCTCAACAACAAGACCCATCATCAAGTGATAAACGTCAATTAGGTATTGCTGTAAGTGAAATTCAGATGAAAACATGTTTTGCACCAGGCAAACCATTCATATTGAATAACCTCTTCAAATCCATTCCCAAATAACCCTCTTGATAGGAGTAAACATATATGATCCGTGTCATTGTTAACGATGAAGAGACGTTACTCCCTGATGGAGCCAATATAAGTACATTATTGAAAGAAAAAAATCTTGAAGGGAAAACGGTCGTTGTTGTAATAAATGATGAGATTGTGGAACATACAAAATATGACATAACCTACCTAAAAGAAGGCGACCAAATTGAAATTGTTCGGATTGTAGGAGGCGGTTAAGATGACCTTAAAAGAACGAATGGAAAAATTTCAACAAACAGATTTATATGTCGTTATAACCGAAAAACTATGTAAAGGACGTTCTTCCCTCTATGTGCTTGAAGAATGCATGAAAGCAGGAGTTAAAATTGTACAATTCCGCGAGAAAGGTGGAGATGATCGCGAAAAATACGAAAAAGCCATTCAATTTCGGAATATCACCAACGATTATGGTTCCTTATTAATTATTGATGACCGAGTTGATTTGGCATTGGCAGTAAATGCGGATGGAGTACATTTAGGCCAAAAAGATTTACCCATTTATAAAATAAGAGAACTTGCACCAGAACTAATAATTGGTGCATCAACCCATAATTTAGAACAAGCCCTTACTGCACAAGAACAAAAAGCCTCATATGTAAATATTGGTCCTATTTTCCCTACACAAACAAAAACAGACACAGCCACACCATTGGGACTTGATACCATAGGGAAAATAGCACCCTACTTAAAAATACCCTTTACATGTATGGGCGGTATTAAATTAGACAATATTGATTTGGTTCTTAAATATGGAGCACGTCACATTGCAGTTGTCACCGCAGTAACAGAGGCAGAAAATATTCAATATACCGTAAAACAAATAAGAGACAAAATCCTTTCTGTTCACTAAATTAAAATGTTACATAGAAACCACAGAAAATAGATATACTGAGAATGAATACTTAGAAATTAAATTTATTTCTTAGTACTTTCGTTTTACTCTTTACAAAATTATTAAGTAAGATATAATAAGGTTTTGAAATCTATTATATTTTTTAGGAGAAAAATATATGATGGTATATTACGTCTTTTTTTACGGTGGTGATGCTATCATTTCATTACTCGTTTTTATTGTTTATATTCTTCTTATTATTGGTGCGATAAAAGAGTATCGTTGGATTCGCGGTCGCATTTCCCGAATGCAATTAGAGGGAGCAGTGATAATGTTTCTGGGAACAATTGCAAAATGGATTGTACTTAACCAGTTTTTTGGTTTAGACCGTCTACAAAGTGAGGAATGGGCTTATTGGTTCAACCGTGGAGAACTCGGTTTATTTTTAGTTGGACTTATCTTGTTCGGACTGGGCTTTTTCTTATCTCGCAGACCACGACCAGGACTTAAACCTTGGAATGCAGGTATTAAACGATTAACGATAATAAGTTTCATTCTTATATTAGGTTTCAGTATACTAACATGGTTTCACTTATATGCACGATGGTTTAATTTTGCATGGGAGTATGGTCGTGTACTTTTCAGCGTCGCTTTATATCCCTTCGCCATCGGTTACCTAAAACAAGAACGGAATCCTTCAGTACCACCCCCTGAAATTAAGGACTTAATATAATTATTAACACAAAAAACTTAGATAGTATTAGGAATAAAGAGATGATTGACAAATTAATTATTGGTATGCCAGCGGGCTCATTAGCAGACCCGAATCGTGGAGGCAATTTAGTTAATTTGCTTAAATATTCAGGCTTCCCTACAAAAGGTTATGACCAAGGGGGACCGACCTCATTTCCTTTGCATTCCTTTTTAGTAGGCTGGGACGGCAGACCACAAGAATTTGGAACACAATTATCCATTGGAGAGATTGACCTTGCTATTGCTGGTGATGATTGGATTTTAGAACGTACATTGGAACTGAAAACAGAATACAACCAGTCCTGTCCATTGAAACGTGTTTTAGCTTTGGGACGTGGCGCGGTACGTCTGGTCATTATTTACAGACCACAGCCCACTTCTTATGATGAGTGGTTCAAAGATTTATTAGAGCGTGAACAATTGGTTACCATGGTTGCAGAAATGCCATATATAGCTTTAGATTGGTTCCAGAAAAAAAGTAAATCATTAGGATTTGAGAACAAATTTAAAAACTTTTCAATCCAGAAATTTAAGACACCACCACGAATTGAACAGGGAATCGTTATTTATGAAACATGGGGTAAAACAGAAGCCAAAGTTTATCAAAGTTCAGTAGATTTTGGGTTAGAAATAACCCAGTCAGGTTCTGCCATACGCAACTATAGCCTCGAAATAGGAGAAGAAGTATTACGTTCAGAATCAGCTGTCTATGTCCGAGAAGATTTAAAGGAATATAAGGACAAATATGAAATTGCTCGCATGTTTCTGCTGAATCTATATGGTGCGATGCATGCAGAAAGAAGAGTTCTGCTTTTCTTTAATGCTCCAATCGAAGCAATGGAAAAGATAACTCAATATCTGAAAGAAAAACATTTATTTGCAGATGAACCAACAATCAATCGCGGGACTAATTTTGCTGAATTTAGTGTTCAGTTATGTGTTGATGATAAGGAAACACCTTTGGCAAAGGTACGTTATGAACTTATGCTATTAGGTGCTCGTTCGCTGGAGACCGTTCCTTTGGAATCGAGTATTCCAGGTCTGGAAGTAGTAGACATTTAATTATGGGCTTACAATAGAGATATCACTAATGAATGAATCAGAAATAAATTCTGTTATGCCTGTTTCCGTTATTATTCCTTGCTATAACGAAGCAGAAAATATTCCACTATTAGTGGAGAGAATTGACCAGGTATTTAAGGAAAAAATCAATATAAATTATGAATGTATTCTTGTTGATGACGGAAGCACCGATTCCACACAAGAAGTCTTAAATTCATTACGCAACTCCTATCCTGCGTTAAGACCACTCCATTTACAGAAAAACTGTGGACAATCCTTTGCTTTATGGCAAGGATTAAAATATGCAAAGGGCAATCACATCGTCATCCTCGATGGCGACTTACAAAATGACCCGAACGACATCCCAAATTTGCTCAATGAATTGAAAACTGCAGATTTTGTGCAAGGATATCGTAAACAGCGGAAAGATGAATGGCTAAGAACATGGATTAGTAAACAGGCGAACAGGATTATCCGTTTCATATTGGATAATCCTGTCCAGGATACAGGATGTGCCTTGAAAGCTATGAAAAAAGAGTGTATCCCTTATATTATTCCTTTCAATGGCTCGCATCGGTATTATGCTTTTCTATTACATTCTGCTGGCTTCCATGTAACTGAATTGCCAGTGAACCATTATCCACGAAAATATGGGACATCAAAATATAATATAAGCGGAAGACTTTTCAAAACCCTTTTCGATATTATCGGCTTGTTTTGGTGGAAGAAAAGGGTGCTACGTTGTAATAAATAGATAATTTGTCAAAAATGTATATCTAGACACACATCAAATCTATTTATGAAACCTGCTTTTATAATATGTTAAAGTATTATTGAAAAAAACATAGGTTCATATTCATAGAAAAGATAAAGTAATGTTACCATTAGAAGTGTCCGTAATTGTTCCAACCTATAAAGAACGGGAAAATCTCCCAGAACTGGTAGAACGTATACGCCAGGTAAAAGAAAAGAACCTACCGTCTCTTGAACTCATTATTATCGATGATGATAGTCAGGATGGAAGTGAAGAATATATTCATTCATTAGCATATGCATGGTGTAAAATTATCGTTCGCAAAGGGGAGAAAGGATTAAGCTCCGCTGTATTAAGAGGTTTCAAAGAAGCAAATGGAAAATTTATTGTTGTGATGGATGCCGATTTAAGCCATCCGCCAGAGAAGATTCCTGAAATGCTGGAACAATTACAACAAGGGGCTGACATGGTACTCGGCTCACGTTATGTACCTGGTGCAAAGACAGATGAGGAATGGGGCTTATTCCGCTGGATAAACAGTCAGGTTGCAACATTATTAGCAAGACCATTAACGACTGTCAAAGACCCTATGAGTGGTTTTTTTGCATTACCTCGAAATATTTATGAGCAGTCTGCACCATTAAACCCCACTGGATACAAAATTGCTTTAGAACTCCTTGTAAAATGTCCCGTGAAAAAAGCGGTTGAAATACCTATTTATTTCTCACAGCGAGCAAAAGGTAAAAGTAAATTATCCTTAAAAGAACAAATTAAATACCTAATTCATTTACGACGACTTTATTTTTTCAAATACGAGAACCTGAGTTATTTTGTTCATTTTGCAATTGTTGGCTTCTCAGGGACACTTGTAAATCTTATTGCATTAACAATACTGGTTTTTCTGGGTATTCCGATACGAATCTCTGTGGCTCTCGCAATTATAATCGCAATGCTTTCTAACTTTGTTTTAAACCGTTGGATAACATTTCCCCACGCAGTTAAAAGTCCGTGGTTACCTCAACTTATTGGATTTGTAAGTGCCTGTTCATTGGGAGCAGTTGTCAATTACCTCGTGGTACTTCTGCTATTACACCTTTTCCCAATGTTCGAGCGTATCCCACAAATTCCAGCACTTGTCGGAATCCTCGCGGGGCTCATCTTCAATTTTATCCTTAGCAAAAATATTGTGTTCCGCAAAACACAGAATTAGATTTATCCTCTTTTAATTCTGGTTAATCAATATCAATTACGGTATTGGCAATTGCCATATAGCGGTATAAACTTCCTCTGCAGGACCTTCTTGATAGACATATCCGTCTTCTGCCCATTCAATAGTAAGTGAACCATAAACAAGATGCACATTTACTTTATGGTCGGTGCGATTTGTAATCATTGAAGCAAGGGCTGAGGCACAAGAACCACTACCACTTGCCATAGTAATCCCACTACCCCGTTCCCAGATACGCATAACTATATTGGAACGGTCAATGATAGAAACAAATTCTACATTTGTTCGTTTAGGAAACAAATGATGATGTTCAATTTTTGGTCCAAATTCTGTAACAGGTGCTTGTGTGGCATCTGGAACAAATATAACTGCATGTGGGTTGCCGATATTAACCGCTGTGATTTTCACAACTTTACCTTCCACATCAATAGGCTCTTCAATAACCTGTCCTTCTGAGCCTATCATAGGTATTCGGGAGCGTTCAAAACTTGGTTTGCCCATACACGAACGTACAGACTTTACCCTACCATTTTCTATATTCAAAACAACTCGATTCGGTCCAGCTAATGTCTCAATAACAAAATCCGTTTTATGTGTGAGTCCTCGTTCATATACGTATTTTGCAAAACAACGGATACCATTCCCACACGTTTCTGCTTCACTGCCATCTGCGTTAAAAATACGCATCTTAAAATCAGCCGTTTCCGAAGCAAGAATAAGAATAATACCATCTGCACCTGCTCCCAGATGACGATGACTCATCCGTCGCGATAATTCAGGGATATTCTCAGTGGGTAATCCACCTCGAGCATCAATGTATAAATAATCATTTCCCAATCCATGCATTTTTGTAAAAACAAGTTGACTCATGTGAAATTTACCTTCTTACTTTTTATCTAATTAGGAGTCATTAACCAAAAACAAATTTAGTTGCAGATAAAACAAATATCTCTAATTCTACTCTTTAACAAAAACATTAAAATATTATAGAACTTTTCACGATTATTAGCAACAATAAATTAATGATGTAAAACAGAAAAGTTTAAAGTATTAGACATCCACAAGATTAGAAAATAATACTCAAATAAAAAAACTTATGAATTGTAAAATAGTTTAAACCCTCTTATTAAGAGCATGCTCAACAAATTTTTGTACCATCTGCTCATAACTAATACCTGCACATTTTGCTTCCTGTGGGTATAAAGATGTTGGTGTGAGCCCAGGAATAGGGTTTATTTCTATCCAGACAGGTCCCTCCTCGTCGATAATAAAATCACTTCGGCTCCATGTAGAACAGCCTATCACCTGATGTGCCCGCACAGCCATTTCTTGTACCTTTCGAGTTTGTTCAGGGGCAATTGGTGCAGGTGTAATTTCTTCAGTAGCACCTGGTGTATATTTCGCAGTATAGTCAAAGAATGAACTTGTTTTAGGGCAAATCTCTGTAACTGGCAAAGCACATGGAGGTTTCCCCTCTTCACAATCCCATACACCACATGTAACTTCGCGACCTTTTATAAATTTTTCTACCAGCACCTCGTTATCCAATTCCATTGCCTGCTCAATTCCCACAAGGACAGTCTCTCCATCCCCTGCAATTGTAACTCCTACACTGGACCCCTGAGATGAAGGTTTTATCACCACTGGAAAGCCTAATTCCTTCTCCACACGATGTACAGTCTCCGACCTGTCCCAAATCCACGTTTCTTTACGAAAAACAATATGGTCAGCAACACGGATACCTGCCATCTTTGCGACTGCCTTAGAACACACTTTATTCATTGCAAGAGCACATGCCAAACAATCAGAGCCCGTATATGGGATATGAAGCCAATCTAATAGTCCCTGAATGCGTCCATCCTCACCATAAGCACCATGTAATGCATTAAAAACTACTTGTATTCCCAATCGTTTTAACTCTACAAGTGCTTCCTCAATTTTCATTATCCGCTTCTCAGGAAACTCCCAATTAAAATCACGATGAATAATAATTGGAATAGGTTCATATTCTGTTGTTTTTAATGCACGGACTACGCCCTCCCCTGATAAAAGCGATATTTCATGCTCCGAACTTACACCGCCCATTAATACACCAACCCGCATTGGAATAAAAGTCTTGGTATTCTCCATACTATATGTTCCCAAAACAAAAGGTAAATATTTCAAACAACGGACACAATAATTGTTGATAGATTTTATCACTTGATCTGCCAATATCTCAATAACCTATGTCTTTCATTTTGTATATCAAAATAATTTTTTAGAATGTTATAAGATAAAGAATAAAAAGTTCAGTATATGTAGCAAGTGACACAAATTGTATATTTAATTTTGAATGCTATATTCTATTGATTTACTTCAAAAAGTTTAGAAATAAAAAATAAGAGTCTTTTTATGAAAAAGAAGGTAGAAAAACCATTAATTGTTCAATCGGACCGTACCATTTTATTGGAAGTTGAAAATCCATTATACGAAGAGGCACGGGATGCTCTATCTGCTTTTGCAGAATTGGTAAAATCACCTGAACATTTTCATACTTATCGGATTACACCGATTTCGCTATGGAATTCCGCTTCAGCAGGTTATACCGCAACACGAATTATTGACCTGCTTCATAAATATAGCCGATATGATGTCCCTTCGAACTTAATCTATGAAATCAACGATACAGTTCGCCGTTATGGCAGGCTGAAATTATATAAAAGCCCACAACAGGAATTAATTCTTGAATCGGACGACGCAATGCTCCTTTCAGAGTTGCTCTACAACAAGGCTTTGCAGGAGTTCGGGCTAACTAAATTGGATTCACGTCGTGTTCGTGTAAATACACAATTTCGGGGACACTTAAAAAGTGTTCTGGTAAAATTAGGTTTCCCAGCGGAAGACCTTGCAGGATATGTTGAAGGGGCTCCATTAAAATTTGAATTACGTAAAAAACTATCCTCTGGAAAGCCTTTCATCCTACGAGATTACCAGATTGACGCCATTTCTGCATTTTATGCAGGTGGCACAAATCGTGGTGGTAGTGGTGTAATTGTGCTTCCCTGTGGTGCAGGTAAAACCATTGTCGGGATTGGTGTCATGCATAAATTACAAACACATACCCTTGTATTAACAACAAATACTGTGGCTCTACGACAATGGAAAGCGGAACTTTTAGAAAAAACAACCCTAACGGAAGACCACATTGGCGAGTACAGTGGAGAACTGAAAGAAATCAAACCCGTTACACTGGCAACTTATCAGATTTTGACACATCGCAAAACAAAAGATAGTCCATTCCTTCATTTCCGTCTATTCGAAGATGGAGCATGGGGACTAATTATCTACGATGAGGTACATCTCTTACCTGCACCCGTATTCCGTGCCACTGCTGATTTACAAGCTCGCCGAAGATTAGGACTTACAGCCACCTTAGTCCGTGAGGATGGACGCGAAGATGAGGTGTTCAGCCTTATTGGACCTAAGAAATGTGATATCCCATGGAAAGTCTTAGAGAAGCAAGGTTGGATAGCCGAAGCCCTTTGTACTGAAGTGCGTATACCAATGATGGAAGATGAACGCTATAAATATGTCGTGGCTTCAAAATCTGCCAAATTCCAGATTGCATCAAAAAATCCAATAAAGATAAGTATTTGTAAACAAATTTTAGAACACCATAAAGAAGATAATGTCCTTATCATCGGTCAATATCTGGACCAACTCAAAATCATACAAAAAAACTTTGGGGCACCAATCATTACAGGACAAACACCCAATAAAAAGAGAGAAGAGCTTTATCAAAAATTCCGTAATGGAGATATAAAACTCCTGATTGTTTCCAAAGTTGCTAATTTCGCCATTGACCTGCCAGATGCCAATGTCGCCATTCAGGTATCTGGCACCTTCGGTTCACGACAAGAAGAAGCACAGCGATTGGGTAGAATCCTCCGTCCAAAAGAATCGGGTAAACAAGCCCACTTCTATACTATCGTCACACGCGATACATTAGACCAGGATTACGCCCTCAATCGTCAACTCTTCCTCACAGAACAAGGTTACCAATACAAAATCATATCTATGGAACAATTAAATGAATTGTTGAACACTATTAAATAGTCTGTAACGTTTTAAATTTTTTCTAAATAAAGGAGATTGTTTATGTCTGAAGAAAAAATTATCTGGTCAGGAACACCATCACAGGTTTTGAATCTCTGGATATTCATTATTTGCCTACTTACCTGTTTTTTGATAATCCCTATTTTCTACGCCTTATGGAAATGGCTTGTGGTTAAATGCACAAAATATGTAATCACAACAGAAAGAATTAAAATTACAACTGGTGTCTTCTCTACCAAAACAGATTACTTAGAGTTATACCGTATCAACGATATAACATTTGAACAACCCTTCCTACTAAGAATTTTCTCATTAGGTAACCTAAAACTTACCACATCAGATACTTCGACCCCCGAACTTACTCTACAAGCAATTCCTGCATCCGAAGAACTACAAAATGAAATCCGCAAATGCATTGAAACTCAAAGAGACAAGAAACGAGCCCGCGTCATCGACTATACTTAATAGATACTTAACTACTTAACACACAAAAATCTAATATATACAAAAAATAAACAATAACCACCAATTAAAATCATTAAAACTGTTCATTCTAACACAACCTTTTAAACATACCCCTCAAATAAAAAGGCAAAATGTTAACTATTTAAAACCTCTCAATTTCATTCTTCTTGTTTAGTTACTTAACTCTATTTTTCAATGTTTATTCAATAATACCTACTTTTATCTTTATTTTTAATTAAATTTATAAATTTAATAAATTTTGAAAAAAATGTTGAAAACCACAATTTTTTATGTTAATATATTTGATATACAATATATTGTGGTTATAAAATATTTTAAACCTATAAGTAGTATGTAAATTAGGAATAGAAAGATGAGCCAATTTATCTTTGTGTATGCACCATCAAATTTGAAAGATATTAAAGTTTTTCTTCCAAAAAGGCCTCTTGCAGTCATGGCACAGATATTAAAAGAAAATTACGTTGAGACTGCAATCTTTGATTTTGGGGTTCCTAATTCTATTGAATTTTTACAGGAGAATACCACAACCAGTAGTGTATCGAAAAATAGTATTGGTAAAACCAAAAAATGGAATTCATTGGTTTCAAAAATTTTTGGAAAACATAAGGATGACATAGCAGTTAGAGAACAACGATATATTCAATGGGTACATCGGAATATAAAAATAACTCCTAAAACTGCATGTATTTTATTCTGGATAGAAAATCGAGGAGACCTTGTTATTGCTCGTCATGTTGCAAAACAAATCAGGGAGGACGAGCCTGAGCGAGAACTTTTTATTATTGCCTGCGGTCCTTATTTTAAGCATACAGGTCCATATATTGTAACGTATCTACCAGAGTTTAATGGTATTTTATTAAATCATTGCGAGTTATCTATATTGCCATTGTGGAAATATCTTGTTTCAGGGAAACCGATTCATTCCATTCCCAATTATGCATATTCTGAATGGGGCGAAATTCACATGGGACCAGTCAGTCGGTTATTATCGCTTGATGAGCTTCCGATACCTACGTATGATACTTATGAGTCTCTTTTAAGAGGTGAAAAATTTAATATATTTACATTAGAACAAACAAGAGATGGTAGAATGGGCTATGCCGAGCCTTACATCTTAAAGCAACCTATTAATGCCAGTATTGAAAGTTTAATACATGAGTCGCATGCGCTCCGTGGTAGATATTACACATCCACATTTCATATTGCAGGAGAAATGACAAGTCTGACAGATGTTCAATCATTTGCTTTAGCACTATTAAAGTCTGCTCACTTTATCAATTATTCACGTAGTTTTCATTGTTTAAATGTTCAAGGTGAATCTGTCCACAGTTTGCACTTATCTGGATGTCGTGCTATATCTGTTGAAATTCCAACAGGAAGCCAACGTTTATTATCCAAGTATTACGGGTTAATGCGAACAATCAGTTCATTTGAAACTGCAATGACTGCGTTTGCAAGTTCTGGTCTTTACACAACAATTCAATGTTCATATCCATGTGCAGAAGAAGACAGACATACCTTCGCTGAAACAGTAAGGTTGATTCAAAGAATTAAGCCAGATAGCGTCAGGGTTTTGCCTGTATATCTTTGGCCTGATTCATTATGGTGGGAAAATATGCAATCGTTTAATCTCAATATCGACACATCAGATTACTTTACATGGCTTGCTGGACAACACTCTGCAAACAATTACCCTTATTGGAAATCATTTGAGCCATATTTATTAGAAGACGAGGCTACCAAGTTAGGAATATCTATCTATGGTGGTGAAGTCATGGGTTTGATTGCTCATGTACTACAAATACCAAAGGAGCAAAAACTATTCAAGCAAATTTACGAAAAAATATTATCTGAAGGTGATGCTAATAGTATGCAGGATTGGATTGCACAATTTAATACAATGTCAAGAAAAAGAATAAAAGAGGAAGAATGGAATATTCGTAAAAGTGACTTCAAAGCAGTTGCAAATTAAACACATTTAAGTGAAGGAGCATACCGTGTCAATTACAGTCGTCGGTTCTATAGCGTTAGATTCTGTGGAAACACCTTACGGTAAATGCGAATTAGAATTGGGCGGTGCTGCAACTTACTTTTCCATTTCAGCTTCTTTTTTTACACATGTCAATATGATAGGTGTTATTGGCACTGATTTCCCGAGAGAATACATTCAGATTCTCAAATCAAGAAATATCAACATTGATGGATTAAAACAAGTAGAAGGCAAAACCTTCCGTTGGTCTGGGCGGTATCATAAAGATATAAACCAACGCGACACATTGGATACACAACTTAATGTTTTCGAAACATTTAAACCCATTATCTCTAAGGAAATTTCACAGGTTCCTTACTTATTTCTTGGAAATATTAATCCTTCCTTACAGTTAGATGTATTACGTCAGGCATTCCCGCGTTTTACAGGCATGGATACTATGAATCTGTGGATAGAAACAACCCCAGACGATTTACAAGAAGTTCTGAGTCGTGTTGATATTCTCTTTATTAACGATTCTGAAGCAAGACAACTTTCAGGTGAAGAAAATTTAAAGAAAGCCAGTCGGGAAATCCTTGCCTTAGGTCCAGACGTGCTTATAATTAAAAAAGGGGAACACGGTTCCATAGTATTCTTTGAAGATGACGACAGTTTTATGCTACCAGCATATTTGTTAGAAGACGTTGTTGACCCTACAGGTGCTGGTGATAGTTTCGCAGGTGGTTTTATGGGTTATATTGCCTATAGGAACAGCACTGACCCCGAAACATTACGGCAGGCTACAGTTGTAGGAACTGTCATAGCCTCCTTTACATGCGAATCCTTCGGACCACGACGATTATTATCTCTCACAGGGGAAGAACTCAAAAACCGCTGTTACGAATTTATCCAGCAAACCCGCATTCAAGACCTTCCTCAATTTCCATTTTAACATCACTCCTTTTAGTGAGGAGAGCAGTTGAATAGGGAAAGTATAAACTCCCATAATTACTCACAACAAAATTCTAAATTCGCTTAAGGAACAAACCCATGCCAAAAAGAAATCTCTACCCTCCCTTTTATTACATATTCCTTGTTACTCTCATTTTCTTATCTCTTCCCTCATTTACAGAAGAGGTTGAAATTAATCTCGTTTATACAAATGATATACATGATAATATTCGTCCATCATATTCTGGTATTGGAGGTTTGCCTTACATCGCAGGGTTTGTAAAACAATTAAGAGCAGAAAAAACTAATGTTATATTGGTTGACGCAGGAGACTTAACAGACAAAGGTGACATGGTAGCCGATGTAACCAATGGAGAAATTATGTATCAGGCAGTAGAAAAAATGGGATATCAGGTCATGGTTGTAGGTAATCATGACATCAAAAAGGGGATTGAACAACTTTGCAAATTAAAGCAATTAGCCCCTTCTGTAGACATAGTAACTACAGATTATAAAGAAGGTTTAGAACATTGCTATAAACCGTGGGTTATAAAAAAAGTAGGAGATTTACCTGTCGGTTTTGTAGGAATAATTAATTTTCGAATCGAGAATATAAAACCTGCAATTGATGAAATGAAACGAAAAGGATGCTATTTTTTTGTGGCTTTATGTCATTTAGGAAGTGGCACTTGCAAAGCCATCTCTAAAAAAATTCCTGAAATATCAATATTCGTTTCTGGACATACACATGAGATATTAGAAGAACCAATAGTGTGTCCTGATACTAATGCCCTTATCGTTCAATCGGGTTCACGTGCAATACGAGTTGGATATTTAAAAATACTTGTTGATACCCAAAAACAGAACATTAAAAGTTACGAAAACAAATTAGTAGAGTTAAAACATGATGTAATCAAGCCAGATGAGGATTTATTAAACTGGATATATGCAGAAGAAAAAAGGGCGTGTCCTCTCGCTTCTGAATTTTTAATTGACAATAAAAAAACAATTAACGCAAGCCAAATAGCAATTCTTACATCACATGCTATAAAAGAAAAAACCGATGTAGATATTGCCCTTTGCCCGCCAAAATTAATCCGCAATGTTTTTCCACCAAACAAATTGGATTATAACGCCGTTTTTTTAACCACAGGACATCGAGCCTTAGAAAAAGAATGGATTCAAATAACATTAAAAGGCAAGCAGATTGAGCAATACTTAAAAGATATATTAAAAAACCACTGGGACATAACCGAATGTGCAGGTATGGAATTCCAATATAAGGATAAAACCCTATTAGAAACCAATTTAATTTTAGATAAAGATTACAGAATTGCTATCTCAAAAACAGAATTCCAGAACCAATTATTACGCTCTTTGCGAATGAATAACGAAAAGGATATAGAAAATATAAAAAATGAATTGACAGAATATGATTTTACATACCTTGATGTTCTATCAGAGTTGTTTAAAAAGATAAACAATAGCGGTTTAACCTTGGACGCGTATGTGGATAGAATGAATATAAATAGCAATAATGAAAATAACCAAAGTGACAATTAATAACATTTATAAATATATTGAGTAGTACCAATGAAATATTTACTTCATCATTTATTCTATTATCGCAATCAAAATAATAGTTTAAAAAGTAATATGCTTTTTATATGACTTCATCACATTCGTTATAGATATTGAGTAAAAATCTGTTTTGTTGTATCTATTCGTATTGGACCCTTCATAGGTATATATTAATGCCATTACTAAATAATATTTTCTAAAATAACGATTAGTAAGGTAAATAAAAAACATTATTTATGGATATTCATAAAGAAAAAATAAAGTTAACTATCAAGAATGAAATTGTAAGTAGAGGATTTACTCTTGTAGATATTATCCTTTTTGGAAGTAGAGTTACAGGTAAATACAATAAAGATAATGATTGAGATATACTTATATTAATTAAAGAAGCTATCAAGAAAAGAAAAAATAAATTTAACTACAATGGTTAGACGGGCTCTTCTTGTTTTTAATAACAAAGAGATTAGTAAAACACACGATATAGCCTTCCTTATAAAGGAATGTGCAAAACTTGATAAAGAATTTGAAAATTTATTTGATATAAATGCTGATATATTATCGTCTTATGCAATTAAGGTAAGATATCCCGACGATTTTTATTTTCCCTCATTAAAGGAAACGAAAAATATTATTGAAATTGCGAGAAAAACAAAATCTTTTATATTAAAGAAATTATTATCATTAGGTATTCAGGTCTAAGATATACAATAAGGTAACAAAATATTAAGATTACGAACGAATCTGTTTTACGACATCTTCAATTAATTTTTGGATTTCATTCATTCGTTTTGGGGTATCTGCTTCCACCCGCATTACTAACTTTGGTGATGTGTTAGATGCACGAAGGAGTCCCCAACCATCTGGAAATTCAATTCGTGCCCCATCAATAGTTATTACCTCATACCCTTTTTCCTGAAAATGTTTCGTTGCCTTTGCAACCACATCAAATTTCTTATCATCTGGGCACGGAAACTCCAGTTCGGGTGTAGAATGCCTTTTCGGAATAGTATTCAACAACGCACTTAGCGGTTTATCTCCATTAGCAATGAGTTCCAGAAGTCTACATGCCGAATAAATTGCATCATCAAAACCATACCAGCGATGTTTAAAGAAGATATGTCCACTCATTTCACCTGCCACCTGTGCCTTTAACTTAATCATGGCAGATTTGATATGTGAATGTCCCGTCCGCCACATAACTGCATTTCCACCTGCTTTTCTTATTTCCTCATACATACTCCGCGAACACTTTACCTCACCTAAAATCGTCGCTCCAGGTTTATCTTTTAATATATCCCGAGCAAACAACACCAATAGTTGGTCACCCCACAACATTCTTCCTTTATCGTCACATCCACCTAAACGGTCTACATCACCATCAAATGCAATACCGACATCCGCTTTATATTTCTTAACTGTTTTAATCAATTCCTTCAAATTAGATTCTTTGGTTGGATCAGGATGATGATTTGGAAAATTACCATCCACATCACAATACAAAGGAATAACGTCACAACCCAATTTTCTAAATAATGGAACCGCAACTACACCGCCAACTCCATTACCTGCATCCACAACCACTTTTAATTTTCGTTTTAATTTAATATCTTTTAATATTCGTTTCTCATACTTTGGCACAATATCTACCTTCGTAACACACACATCTTTTTTACGAATAGGAAAATTACCGCCCTCTACAAACTTACGGAATTCCTGGATTTGCTCCCCATAAATAGTTGTTTTCCCAACACCTATTTTCAACCCATTATATTCTCCAGGATTATGACTCGCTGTTATCATTAACCCACCATCCACGTTAAGCGTATTCATTACAAAATAGGTTAAAGGTGTTGGTACTTCACCAATATCAATGACATTCATTCCCGCCTCTGTAATCCCATCAATCAAAGCACGGCTAAAACTTTTACTACTAACCCGACCATCTCTACCAACAACTACAAGGTTATTACGGACTGCCCGTTTCGCTTTCATATATGCAACATACGCTTTCCCCAACAGTTCCATAATATCCTCAGTTAAATCTTCACCTGCAATCCCACGTAAGTCATATTCACGAAAAATATTCGGATTTACATGCATATAAACATTCCTTCTATTTATCTGTGGTCTTATATTGTAATAAATATAATAACGTTTATTAAAACCTATTATTCCCAATCCATGCTTTCACAAAAGAACATGCAAATTTCGCTGATGTATCTATCTGCTTCTCTTCTATATTCAATGTTGTATCCTCAGGGCGATTTAAATAAACAGGGTTCCCTTCCTTATCCAAACCTATAATTGTAAAACCTTTATAACCCCATGCTAATGTGATATATGACGACGTCGGTATCTGTAAATGTTCTACTGTCTTAACCCCATAATTAGCCCCAACTTTTTCTATAATTTCCTTTAATTGTTTATCCACAGAAAACGAAAAAACAGTTTGTTCTTTAAGAGGGACATATAAATCTCCAGTACCTACTCCTTCAATATTTATAATCAATGAATCGGTTTTAGAAATATGATTGGTCTTCAAAAAATGCCTCAGCCCTGACATCCAACATTGATGAGCACCAGTAAACAAAAAATGTAACTCTATATTTTCTATTGGCTGTTTTGAAAAATACTCCGCAATAGCAAGGACACTGGCAACCCCTGATGCATTAAAGTTGGCTCCACGAGTATCCTCTTGATTTGATGTTGAAATAAAGGTTATCAGCCCTAATGTAGCCAGAAAAATAACTGCACCAACTTCTAACAACAAGATGATAGTGTTGTCCTCTATACCTTTTCCAAACAAACTATTTATTAAACTTGTTCCAACTATAATAAGCATACTTATTACAACAGCATTATGAATCATGGGCAAAAATGGCACTACAGATGTAGAATACAAAAAATGGGATACACCACAATCATAATTTGCATGGAAAACAATTCTACATTTTGGCTCCTCAAAATCGTGTTGTGTTTTTATAACTCCATGGATATTTTGAGACTGAAACTCTGAAAGATATTGGGACAAACTAAAATAACCTACCAGTTCTAAGAAATAGAGGAAAATAACCAATAGTCCATAAATAAATCCTGCCATAGGTATAAAAAAGGACAACAGAAAAACAAAGATAAACTCTATCCAGTAAAGTGAAAATATCTGATATGACTCACGTGAACATGTAAATGGCTCCACCTTCGTTAAAATTTGCATTTCCAATAACCGATTGCGGATATATTCGGAGGCTATCAATTCTCCTTCCGTTCCATATCGACGTGTAAAGGTCGTTCCTGCAAGGTAATTTATATCTTCTGTTATTCGTGTTAGGCTATCCATATTCCAATTTTTATTTTATACGCATGATAACTATAATTAAATAAAAATAACATTTTGGTATTAAATTAAGTATAACACAATTATTTTATTTGCTTAGAAAGGAGTATATGAGAGCCGTTGTTCAAAGAGTAACTTCTGCAAGTGTCGATGTTGATAATCAAACCGTTGGTAAAATCGGTAAGGGACTACTTGTATTTTTAAGCGTTGATGAACAAGACACAGAGGCAGATATCGAATATACTGTAAACAAAATAACGGAACTTCGAATCTTTAATGATGAGGAAGGTAAATTTAACCTTTCTTTATATGATGTAAAAGGTGAAATGTTAGTTGTTTCTCAGTTCACACTTCACGGAGATTGTCGACGCGGAAGACGTCCTTCTTTCAGCACTGCAGCCCGACCTGAAAAAGCAGTGCCTTATTATGAAAAGTTCGTCCAGACTGTTCGCGACAAAGGATTTCACGTTGAAACAGGTGTATTTGCAGCACACATGTTTGTCTCATTGGTTAATGATGGACCAGTTACGATATTAATCGATTCTAAAAAGGTGTTTTAATGAGGATACTTTTAGCAGGCACAGGAAAATTAGGAGTATGTCTTGCTACTCCATTATTGAATAGTCGTCATACAATTATCGGCATACTTCAAAATGGCAGACAGGCAAAAGGACTAAAAAGGTTGTTTTATTCTACTGTATTAGGACATTTCGGAGGAGGAGACAGCATTCTTCGTTTTGCTAAAAAAAATCACATACCTGTGTACTGGATTGATAAAATGGATAACGCTGATTTACAACCACTAAAAGATATATCACCAGACCTTATTTTAACAGGTGGTTTTGGTATTATTTATAAAAAGAACCTTTTAAAATTACCTAACATCGGATGTGTAAATGTTCACTCGTCATTACTACCGCGACATCGAGGACCAAATCCGTTTTATGCAGTAGTACGGCAAGGTGACCCCATAACTGGCGTAACATTTCACATTATGGACGAAGGAATTGATACTGGCCCTATCATCGAACAGAAGTCGTTCCCTGTTACAGATACCGATACCGCATATTCCATTTATTGTAAGGCGTCAGAACTTGCTGGGGAAATGGTTGTTGATGTTATCAATCGTATCGAGCAAGAAGGCCTCCATGGCGAACCACAAAACCCAGAAAACGCTACCTACGACCCAAAACCTACCCTAAACGATGCAATTATTCAGTGGGATGTCCCAGCAATTGAAATAGACCGACAAATTCGTGCCTTATCTCAAACTATCGTGCCACGTTTCTCTCATAATAATAAAAATGTATATGTCACTCGCGTTCGAGTAAATAAAAAAGAGGTTCCTGTACCCCCAGGAACTGTTATTTATCCTCGTTTTCCTGCTGAAATTGCAACAGCTGAAGGCTCCATAACTCTTCTCACTGCTTTCACTTTAAAACCTATTATGTTGCCTTGGCCAAGAAAAAATATCATCAGAGAAGGAGAACGATTGGAGTCAAATAAAAATTAAGCAAATAAAGTTATATTAAGAGATTCAACTATAGAGATAAGATATTAATAGAAGGAATATAGAAGATGATTAAAACAACAATTCACATTTCATTTCTCCTGATAACAATACTTACGATGTCTTTCCCTTTATGTGCAGATGAAGGATTGTATGCTGGTTCTGCAACTGTGGACATTACCCCTGAACCAGGGAAAGAAATGCCTGGTGGTTTCAAAAAATCTATTTCTAAAGGTACTCATGATCCTCTGGAACTAAACACAATTGTTCTAAAAAATGAAAGTGGCTCAATAGCCATCGTTGCTATCGACGCCTTGTTTATTCCGAGTGACATCGTAGAAAATGTACGGACAAAAGTTTCAAAAATAACCCCTATACCTGCAAAAAACATCATTATTTCCGCATCCCATACACATCATGGTGGTCCTATCATTGTTGTATTTTTATCTGAACGTGACCCCGAATATTGTTCCTTAGTTGAAACAAAAATTATTGAAAGTATCCAGACAGCATGGAATAATCTTACAAAAGTAAAAATAGCCTTTGCAGAAGGGGAACAGGAAGGGATTGCATTCAATCGTAGATTTTATATGAAAGATGGAACGGTAGTAACACACCCAGGCCGTAAAAATCCACAGATTATCGCTCCTGCAGGACCCATAGACCCGCAGGTATTAGCAATGTTTATTACAAAAGAAGACGGGACATTATTAGGTGCTGTTGTTAATTATGCCTTGCATGGCACTGTTTTCAGTGGTGCTTTTTACTCAGCCGATTATATCCATTATCTTCGTGACTTCTTACGAAAACAATGGGGGAAAACAGTTTCAATCGCCTTTCTGAATGGTGCGTGTGGTGATGTAACACAAATAAATAATCTGAGAGAGGAAGAACCGCCCGAATCCGGTCCGGAATGGTCAAAGAGAATAGGAGAAACTCTTGCTTGTAAAGTATATCAACTTTACTTATGGACAAAACCTCAAGACACTGCAACAATAGCCACAGCAACAGAAACTATTCATATTCCTATCCGCGATATAGACGAAAAGAAATATCATGTAAAAACAGGTTTAGGTTCTGACCAATCAGAAGTATACGATAGAGAAATTAAGTTGTTAAGAAAAATGAAAAATCAAATGGGTGGTAATGTCGATGTTGAAATTACTGCTATAAGAATTGGCGATTTAGCAATTGTGTGTAACCCGACAGAATTATTCTGCCGATTAGGATTAGATATTAAAAAATCATCTCCGTCAAAATATACCATGATTGCCGAAGTTTCAAATGGATACACAGGATACTGTCCGACACCAGAAGCCTTTGATGAAGGAGGTTACGAAATACTCACTGCACGCAGTAGTTTTATGGAACCCAATGCTGGAATAAAAATTGTCCAGACTTCAAGAAAATTATTATCACAATTATTTAATTGAAATACGTTTTGCCCGACAGGTCAGACAGGTCAGACTCTTAAACAATTTCAATTAAGGATGGGTCGTATTCCTCTGGGGCTTTATAGCCTAAAAGATTACAAAGTGTGCTTGCCACGTTACTCAAGCCTGGCTTTTCTACTCCACTTAAACGGAAGGAATTTTTCTGCGAGAAATCCTTAATAATAAATGGCACAGGGTTTAATGTATGTGCTACATGTGGTTCACGTTTGCCTTTTTTCTCCGTAAATAATAAATCTGCATTCCCATGGTCTGCGGTAACGACAAGAACACCTTCTACCGCTTTAACCGCATTATATATCCGTGTAAGACACAAATCTACCGTCTCTACTGCAATAATCACTGCTGGGGCTATACCTGTATGTCCAACCATATCACCATTTGCAAAGTTTAACCGTATAAACTTAAAATCCCCCCCTTCAACCTGCTTCAGCACCGCATCCGTTATCTCCCCCGCTTTCATCCACGGTCTTTGCTGAAATGGCACCTGGTCTGATGTTATCTCTTCAAATAATTCTAAATTAGGGTCTACATATCCCGACTTATTGCCATTCCAAAAATAAGTAACATGTCCAAACTTTTGTGTCTCTGAAATAGCGTAGCTTTTAACACCAGTTGCACAAAGATATTCACTAATTGTCCCTTCAATTTGTGGAGGCTCAACCAAAAAATTCTTGGGAATAAATTTATCACCATCATACTGCATCATACCCGCATAAAAAACATTTGGTCGGCGTTTACGGTCAAAATATGGGAAGTTATCTTCCTCAAAAGCACGTGATAATTCTATTGCTCGGTCTCCTCGAAAATTGAAGAAAATCACTGCATCCCCATCTTCAATTGTTCCTACTGGCTTACCTTTTTCAACAATAACAAATTCACCTAAAAATTGGTCATTTACAGTCGGGTCTTGATAATAAAACTCAACTGCCTCTTTTGCTGATGTAAATTGTTTTCCTTCTCCTAACACATGTGCTTTCCAACCTCGCTCTACAATTCGCCAATCCGCCTCATATCGGTCCATTGTCACTATCATTCTGCCACCACCAGAGGCTATACGGTAATCTAAACCACTTCGATTACATTCAGCCAATACATTCTCTAACGTTTCTATATATACCAATGCACTCCGTTCAGCCACATCTCTGCCATCAGTTAAAACATGCACACGTACCTTCGGAACCCGTTCCTCAGCACAATGTTTGATTAGTGCCAACAACTGATTAATATGACTATGGACATTCCCATCAGACAGCAACCCAATAAAATGCAATGTCCCTCCATGACGAACCCGCTCCATAATATTTTGCCATGCTTTCCCCTTGTAAATCCTTCCATCCTCAATTGCTTCATTCACAAGTCGTGCCCCCTGTGCAAAGACACGTCCTGCTCCTAACGCATTATGCCCAACTTCCGAATTCCCCATATCCTCATCACTCGGCTGACCTACAGCAGTCCCATGTGCTTTTAGACTCACAAATAATGGCTCTTGAAACAAAGCATCTAACATCGGCGTATTTGCCATATAAACTCCATCACTTTCATCCTGCTTCCCTATACCAATCCCATCCATTATAACAAGGACTAACGGTCCCGCAAAAGGTACATACTTATTTAACTTTTCTAATGGCTTCATTTTCATGATAATAAAAACCTCATTAATCTTTAATAGAATAATCTACTTACATTTCGAGAAGATGAATATAAAATAGAGATGTGAAATTAACTAACTTCTATACCCACTTTTGCTAATGCTTTTCTCAAATCATCTGGTGTAAACGGCTTTTGAAGTAGCATATCCGCTCCCAATTCAAGCACTCGATTCGCTACATCCCCTTGATAATACCCCGTCATCGCAATTATATGTATATGCGACGTTTCAGAATTTGATTTAATCCGTCGGGTCACTTCAAAACCATCTAAACCAGGCAATCTCAAATCCAGAAAAATAATTTCAGGTTGAAAAGTTGCAACCATCTGTCCCGCATCAAATCCATCCATCGCCATCTCTATTTGAAACGGTGTCTGGGCTCTTTCCAGAAATCTACGAATAACGGAAATAACTGCCTTTTCATCATCAACAACAAGTATTTTTACTCCCGCATTTCCCAGATCTTCATGAATAGGCATATTATTCTCCCGCAAAAAGCGGAGTAAATCATCCCTACGAATTCTTCGATGTCCTCCAGGAGTTTTAAATACACGGATTTTACCCGCTTCTGCCCATTTCCGAATCGTATCTGCTGTTACATGACAATACTTCGCAACTTCTGATGTACTAAAAGAAAGTCTTGATTCCATGGTTTATCCTCACAATAGTTTTGATTGATTTTATTGATTATTTTCACTAATTATACAGATTAAAAATTGTTTTTTTCAACTTTTTAAGATTCTACGAAAAAATTTTTTTAATTGATATTTAGACAATTATTTTTATTATTGAAAGGGACATAAATTATAGGATGGAGCTGGAACGGGGAATCGAACCCCGGACCTGGTCATTACGAGTGACCCGCTCTACCGACTGAGCTATTCCAGCTTACTAAAAAGCAGGGATATTAAATTGTACATCTAATGAATAAAAATGGTGCCAAGGGGCGGAATCGAACCGCCGACACGCGGATTTTCAGTCCGCTGCTCTACCAACTGAGCTACCTCGGCAACCGACCATAATTATATCATGAAAAAAAATCAATTTCAACTCACAAATTATCTATCTAAAATACCGCAATATGCTGTAATCGAATACATTTGTCGTATCAAAAATATTTTCTTAGTCTCAATTTTAAAATTTAAACAAAATAAATTTGTTAAAAAAATCTTGTTTAGAACTCATTAGATAATACCTAAAAAGAAAAGAAATACCCATTTCTAAATTACACATGTTATGGGATAAAGGTTGTAGACGGTGTTAGAGAGAGTATCCAATATTTTATCAGTTTAATTGCATTTTCAACATCACTTAAAGAGATAATTTCCGCTGGGGTATGCATATATCGGTTAGGAATACCAATCAAACCTGTTGCAACCCCCTTACGGCTAAGTTGTATAACATTGGCATCAGTCCCTGTGGCTCTTGGGGCAGGCATAAGTTGATATGGAATTTTATTTGTTTCTGCTACTTTTTTTATTCCTTCAAAAACCTTCGGATTTATATTTGGACCTTTATCTATAATTGGTCCTTTGCCTAATTGTATCTCAGCATACCTTGCTTTATCTATCCCAGGATGGTCTGTTGCCCAACCAACATCAACTGCAATAGCAGTGTGAGGCTCACAAGCATAAGCACTGGTGATAGCACCACGCAAACCTATTTCTTCTTGAACAGTCGTAACGCAAAATACAGCGACCTTTACCTTTTGCTTTGCCAAATTCCGCACCGCTTCAAGGCAAACAAAAGCACCGATACGGTCATCTAATCCACGTGCCGTTATCAGGTTATTTTTAAGCTCACGAATAGGAACATCTAAAGTAATAGGGTCGGCAATAGATACCATCTTTTCTGCTTCTTTTCTGTTTTTAGCACCAATATCTATCCAGAGGTCGTGAAGCTCAAATGCCTTGTCTCGTTCTTTCTCTGGAGTTAAATGTATTGGTTTTCTCCCAATCACTCCATACACAGAACCTTTCTCTGCATGTATAACAACTCTTTGTCCTGGTAAAACAGCAATATCCACTCCGCCAATAGCTACAGCTCTTATAAACCCCTGCTCATCAATCGCGTTTACCATTAAGCCAATTTCATCTACATGCCCACAAAGCATTACCCTAAACGGTGCATCTTTATTAAGAACATAGAATTGATTACCGTGAACATCCTTGTAAATTTCATCAACCACATCCTTCATATACTCACGGCATTTTTCCTGTACCTGAACCTCAAAACCAGAAGGGCTTGGCGTTTGAAGCAAGTCATAGAGAAAATCTTTTGCCTGTGGAGACAACATAATCCTTTTCCTCTGTTTACATTGAGAACCTTATAAAGTAACACTATCAAATTATATCACAATTAGAAAAGAAAATAATTGTTGACAGAAACTGAAAATATAAAAAAACACAGGCACACCCTTTCCCTCTTCTATGAAGAAGAACTTTTGTTTTATGTCTAACAATTATCTATTTTTGATTTCCACCTCGTATTTATTATACCTTAAAATTCTCCTTTTTTGTTTTAAATTTTTTTACTTCTCGTTAACTCTTTATTTATCATATATATACAATTATACGAAGAAAATGTTACATATATTTAAATTTTTGAATTTTTCATTTGACATTGAGGGTAATAAAATGTTAAATTTTAGGTTATGAGATTTTGGATAGACAAAGAGTACGTATAAAAATAATTGAGGAGAAGGGATTAACCTTTTTCCATAGGAGCCGAAGCGCGTGAAATCATGGACGATACTTAGGCTTCCGAAGAAGGAAGGCGAAAAGATACATATAAGACTCTCTCCATGGGTATTAGGATTTATCTTAGTATTGATAGCTGTTCTTACCTTTTTCACTTCCTTTTTATACACACGGCAGTGTATCATTTCTACTCACCTTACTCAATTGAAGCAAATTAATCGCAATTTAGAATATGCTACAGGAAATGGAACCACCAATTCTGTACCTGTAGACCCTGTGACAGAAGAGGACCTTCGTAAGTTAGAAAATCAGCTTCGTTCTGAGTATGAATCAACAATCGCTGTTATTACCTCTCAATTAAACGAATTGTTAGAAATAGAGACAAAAGCACGCCAGGCAACAGGACTTACCCCGAGATACAAAGCCCCAACGGCTAATATTTCCTCAAACAACGAAAGAGGAAAAGGTGGTCCAGTAGCCAGCAACCACAATATTGGCATGTCTTCAAGCCGAAATTCCTTTGTTATACCCACACTATTACGGAGCTCTGGACGCTTATCCGCTGATTTACTCTTGCAGGAGATAGCCCTCCGTAAAATAGGTTTACAGGATTTATTAAAAGGTATTGAAATCCAGAATGCCAAAATTGAACGGACACCTACCAGCTGGCCTATCGCACGACGTATGGGTAAGTTAATGTCTTACTTTGGTTATCGTCGTGACCCATTTACACATCGTATCAAACACCATGATGGGCTTGATATATCTGCACCTTATGGAACACAAGTTATTTCCGCAGGCAAAGGTGTCGTAACATTTGCAGGAAGAGATGGTGATTATGGAAATGTTGTAATTATCGACCATGGGGAAGGCATTAAAACAGTGTATGCTCACTTATCCAAAATAAGTGTAGATGTTGGGCAAAAAATAGAAAAAGGACAAGTAATTGGAGCGGTAGGTAGTTCAGGTAGAAGTACAGGGCCTCATCTCCACTTTGAAGTTCGAGTTGGAAATGCACCTACAAATCCATTAAAATATCTAAACAGATAACAAATGTAGCGTTTGATATTTTTTCCAGGTTTAAGAAAAAAGATAGGAAATTGTTATGTTAGATGTTCGTAAGAAAGGTCCTAATGAAATGAATATATCAAGTGTTATTGGTCCAGGTACCGTAGTGAACGGTGATATTAACTCATCAAGTTCCATCCGTATTGAAGGAGAAGTTATCGGAAAAATCAACAGCAAAGAAACTGTTGTTATAAACGATAACGGCAAAGTGAAAGCGGAGATTCGTGCGTCTCAAGTCATTGTCAGTGGAGAGGTTCAGGGAAACATCTTTGCAACAGAACGATTAGAGATTACCGCATCAGGTAAGGTTATGGGTGACATTACTGCCCCACGGGTAAGCATTGCCGAAGGCGTTGTATTTGAGGGCAAGTGTACAATGAAGCCACCGACAACAACACCCAATAGTTCACAACCTAATAAATAACATTGTGTTCGCTAATTAAAAATATCTTTATATTATCTGGCGGTGTTAATCTGTCTTTCTGTTCATTTTAATCCTTTTTAATTTTCGCCAGAGGGTATTTCTACCAATACCAAGGCGACGAGCCGTTTTAGAACGGTTGAAGTGACACTCAGCAAGCGTTTGCAAAATAACCTCAGTTTCAATTTCTGTTAGGGAACGTTCTTCATTCCTTAGCTTTCTCTTATTTAATCCCCATAAACCTAAAGCACGTTCAATCATTAAACATGCTTCATCAGGCTGAAATGGAATAAAGATATAACCATAAACACCTTTCTTCATTAATTCAACAGCCTCACCAATTCGTTGAGCAGTAGCAAGTACTAATGTTGGCATTGATGATGCATAACGTAGAGCTATTCCATAATCATCTGTAATAAATATATCTGAGGCATCTTCAGAAATAATATGTCCACGTGCCTCTAACATCGTCTTGAGAGTAAGTTGATTTATTGGCTGTCGGATATTTAGTTTAACACGAGCCATGAATTGCTCCTCTTTAATCTTTTATAAACAGACTACCTATAATAGTATAATACATACCAACAAAAACCATAAACTAAAAAATATCTATCTTTTTATATAAATATTATGTCGGACAATTATAACGAAAATATAAAAAATCCTTTTTCATGGTGGGATTCTGTCCGTGAAGTTTTTTTTATGTCCTGGCCAATTGTATTAGGTTCACTCTCATACACGGTCATGGAGTTCTGCGATAAATGGATGGTTTCACGGTTAGGAACAATACCATTAGCAGCAGTCGGTTCAGCTGGAATATGGTCTTATACATTAAGCACCTTATTATTAGGTATCGTAGGTTGTTCAGGAACTTTTGTTGCTCAGTCATATGGTCGCCAGCAATGGAAAGATTGCTCAAGATATACCTGGCAAGGAATATACTTGGCATTAGGGTCAATTTTACTTGCAGGTATTCTTGGGCTCATCTCCGAACCTCTTTTCCTCCTCATGAAACATAGTCCTGAGGTAACGCGTCAGGAGTTAATTTATTTCCGTATACGACTTTTAGGTTATCCTCCGATGGCAATGGGCTCTGCATTAGCTTCATTTTTCCCTTCAATTAGTAAACCACGGATACCAATGTACTCTGCAATATTAGGAAACATCTTAAATTTATTGCTTAACTATCTCCTGATTTTCGGCAAGTTTGGTTTTCCTCGGTTGGAAATTGCAGGTGCAAGTTTAGCAACGATTATTTCCCAGTGGGTTCAGACCTTATTCCTTTTTATTCTATTTATCCAACCTTCTATTCATCGAACTTATGGAACCCGAACATATCGACGATTCGACTATCGGCGAATGAAAGAATTAATTCGCATAGGTATTCCCGCTGGTTTGAGTATGTTCTTAGATATTTGTAATTGGAGTATCTTTACCAGTTTTATCATCGGCAGATTTGGGGCTGTACCGCTCGCTGCTCATAATATTGCGATTAGCTTCATGCACTTATGTTTCATGCCTGCTGTAGCAGTAAGTATTGGTATATCAGCGATTGTAGGTCAATGGCTTGGCAGAAAACAGATTCGAGTAGCACGTCAAAGAGTATATGTTGCTATTTTTTTATGTATTGTGTATATGGCAAGCATGGGGTTGGTCTTTGCTATTTTTGGTGGAAAACTTATTACGTTCATTTTTAGTAAAGACACAGAGGTTATCCATTTCGGACACCAATTACTCATTTTGGCAGCACTATTCCAAGCCTTCGATGCAATTAACATCGTCTGTTTAGGTGCATTACGTGGAGCAGGTGATACCAAATGGGTTATGTGGGCTATGGTACTCAATGCCTATAGTTTCTTTTTACCCCTCTCTATTATTATGGGCTTTGTATTAGGATGGGGGGCTTTAGGTTCATGGATTTCTGCAACAATATATATTTTTGTATTGAGTATCACATTGCTCTACCGATTTATTTCAGGTAAGTGGTCAACAATTGTAATCTTTTCTGAAAATAATGCTTCATCATAAAGCAACCTATAATATTGTTCAATTCTCTTAAGATGAATATAGTCCCCTATGTAATGTATTATTTCTATGAAATTTAAACGTTTAATTTTGAAATAGGATTCGCATTGATTGGAATTGATAAACGAGTAAATAATATAAAGGTAGGATTGTTAATATCCATTTTGTTTTACCTATTCCTGACTGGTTCTATACAGGGTCAGGTTGGAGTAATTCGAGCGGAATTAGAGCAGGGCATCGTTGCAGTGTGCCGTCCTTCATATCAGATTTTTCTTGAATGTTTTGCTATACCTAATAAACCGTTAAGCAAATCATTAACTTCTATTCTTGCGACACCCTCAGATGCTCAAAAATATTCACAACTAAAAAGCTGTGCCATTCCTTTAAATAAAGTTAAATTGTCGTTATACCCTAATATTTTTTGGACTTTATTCAAAGATGACCTAAAAGAATCGGAAGGCTGGACTCATACTGTTCCCAAAGGTTATATGTTTGATTATACCTCATTAAATCTATGGACACTCGCTCTAACAGGCGACACAGGCCATACAGATGAGATTTTAAAATCTCCGAAAAATAAAAAAGTGAAAATACCCTTAAACCAAGAAGAAACTATATTTTTCCCCTCACATTATCTTGTGCCAGAACTAAAAACAAAATTAGTATCAATAAAACCAAAAATCAAGGAACAAAAACAGCCATCATATCCTACATTAGTTCCGTTGGAGGTCGCTGATGAAAAGATAGAAACACAAACACCAATTGAATATAATGGTACAAGTTCAAACGAACTTACTTATGGAAAAGATAGCCAAGGAGAGTATGCAATATACCGTCTAAAACAGGGAGAAACACTTTACCGCATCGTTGCCCGATTCACAGATTACTCTGAAAATGCAGACATTCTAAAAGCATGTGAAATTATCAAAAAACGAAGCAAAATCGTTCAAGAACGCTCATTAGAACCTGGAACAACTATAAAAATACCTTTAGATATGCTTAGCGATAATTATTTGCCAAAATACACAGAGGAACGACGTGTTGCCGAAGAAGTAAAAAAAGAAACAGAACGGTTAAAGAAAAAAACAAAAGATTCCACTGTAAAAACAACCTTAAAAGGGAAAATAGTGATTATCGACCCTGGTCATGGAGGAAAAGACCATGGGGCTCCTTGCTATAAGGCAAAAATATTTGAAGATGAGGTTAATTATGATATTGCATGCAGATTAAAAAAATATCTTGAAGAGAAAACCCAAGCCAAAACCTATATAACTCTTAAAGATAAAAGCCAAGGATTTGAACCGACCAACCAACGAACTTTTATTCACGACACTGATGAATGGGTATTAACAACTCCCCCCTGTAATCCCCAAGATTTTTCATCATCAGCAAATCTTCGGTGGCTTTTGGCAAATAGCATCATGAGGAAAGAAGAAAAGGCAGGGATTTCGAGAGATAAAATGATTTTTATTAGCATCCATTGCGATTTTTTATATAAATCGTCAATGCGAGGATTGATGGTTTATACTCCTGGTGCCAATTATCGACATGGGACAGAGTACATCCCACCAATGAATAAAGGTTTCCAATACAACCTTTATAAAGAATGGAAAGAATATCGTCCAAAAACACTCACAAAATCTCAGCTTATCAAAGAGGAAGCTCGTTCTAACACCTTTGCACAAATATTAATAAAATCCGCACGTAGAAAGGATATTGCCATTCATAATGAAGGACCGGCTATCCGAAATGTAATACGTAAATCAAAAAGAAGTGTTTTTGTTCCAGCTATCCTACGAAATACCGAGATACCAACGAAAGTGTTAATTGAATGTGCTAATTTAAACAATCCCTCAGACTTAAAAAATTCTGCTGACCCTGTCTGGCGACAGAAAATGGCAGAGGCTATTGCTGAGGCCATCGAACAATATTTTGAAATACAATAAGAAACAATTCTACATCATCAGAAAATAATCATCTTTGTTATAATGAATAGATTATGTACCTTTTGTAGGATGATACAAAATGAGTGAAAAACAACCATCAGAAACAATATCGACAAACCAGACATGTGCAATTATCATGGCAGGCGGAATTGGTGAACGGTTTTGGCCATTATCTCAACCGAACAAGCCCAAACAATTTCTACCATTCGGCACTAATAATAATACATTGATTCAAGATGCTTTAGAACGTGCTACTCAAATTGCACCTTTAGAAAACATATACATCGCCACATCCAAAGAACTTAAACCTATATTTGAAACAATAGGATTATTACCACCTTCCCAAATTCTTGCTGAACCATGCCGTAGAAATACTGCTGGTTGCCTTTCCTTTGTGCTTGCGAACTTACTTGCTAAACAACAAGACTTAACAGATATTACTATGGCAGTTCTTACCGCAGACCAGCGGATTGAACCACTTGAGAACTTTGTCAAAGTAGCAAATGTCATTATTCAATACGTAGCAACGCATGATGTTCTTGGAATTATTGGAATACCCCCTACACGCCCCGAAACTGGATTTGGCTACATCGAAGCCATACACGAACAGAAAATTAATATTAATGACATCAATATATACCCCCTCAAAAAGTTCCACGAAAAACCAAAAGAAACTGTTGCTAAGAGTTACATCAAATCGAAAAATTTCTACTGGAACAGTGGTATGTTCTTCTGGAACGTAAAAACATTTCTAAATGAACTTCATAAAGCAAGTCCCATTCATTGGGATTCCATCATACAAATGAAAAATGCAGTCATAAACAACGATTCAGAAAAGGTAGAGGCTGTATTTAACAATCTACCTGATATATCAATTGATTATGCCCTGATGGAGAAAACAAACAACGTAGTTGTAGCAGAGGCAATATTTCAATGGGACGATTTAGGTTCATGGACATCATTAGAACGGGTTTTGCCTAAGGATGAAAACGGAAATATTCTTCATGGCAATTCAGTCTGCTTAAAGAGCAACAATTCTATTATCTACAATGATGATACTATCCCAATAACAATAACCACATTAGGGATAGAAAATCTGGTTGTGGCTGTTTCAAATGGTGTTGTCCTTATTATGAATAAAAATGAAGCACAAAACTTAAAACAACTTTTAGAAAAATTTAAACAATCCAAAAAAAATAATGAACAATAAAATATCAAGATTGGTTAAACTGTGTTTCCTATAAGAGATTATAATCCACGGAAAAGTACACCAATTGTGGTGATTTCTTTAATTGCTTTTAACACGTTTATTTATTTTCAATATTTTGATTTCCAAGAACAAAAACTGCTACAACTGTTTTCTATATTAGGAATAGTTCCTGCTCACTTTCGGTTTATAACGCTTATTACACATCAATTTCTGCATGGAGGCTTACTTCATTTAATATCAAACATGTGGGCTCTATGGATTTTTGGGGATAACATCGAAGACCGTATAGGGCATGGACGTTTCCTAATTTTTTATCTACTATGTGGTATTAGTGCTGGTTTAATACATACAATAACACAACCCAGTTCTACCGTTCCCTGTGTCGGGGCATCCGGAGCAATCTCCGGCGTTATTGGTTCATACTTATTCTTATACCCAACAGCAAGAATCTGGTGTGTAGTTCCTATTATCATTTACCTTTACTCTATAACAGTACCTGCGATTGTATTTGGAATTATATGGTTTCTTATCCAATTAATGAATGGGCTCATAGTAATGGCAAGTAATGAAGATGTTGCAGGTGTTGCATGGTGGGCACATATTGGCGGTTTTATCGCAGGCATCCTCCTACTTCCCTTGTTCCTTAAAAAAGAAGAACCCGATGAATCTGATACAGATATGTATTTATAAAGACATACGTCAAACCAAAAGATTATAAATTCTTTCCCCCCAAAACTCAATAAAATATAACAGTAAACCCATGTTAGAAAAAAGCAAAGAAATTTTGTTATAATATCACCATTACTCTTCCCCATATATGTTTAGTCGGGAATTTTTGTATACGCTATAAGGTTTTTTATTTTAAATTCAAGATAAGGAGTAAAGGCAATGGCAGCGATTGTTGACCCAGAAAAATGCACTGGTTGTGGTAGTTGTGTTGACGTGTGCCCAACAGAAGCAATTCATTTAAACGATGACGGCAAGGCAGTCGTCGACCCTGATAAATGCGGTGATTGTGGTGCATGTGTCGATGAATGCCCTTCCGAAGCCATTTCATTACCTGAATAAAAAAATAAGGTGTAATTCCTTAATTTCACATAAAAAGATAACAGTATGAATTATGTCTTTGGTCCGGTATACTCCCGAAGATTGGGGAAATCTTTGGGTATTGATACGGTACCATTTAAAATATGTTCTCAAGATTGCATCTACTGCCAATTAGGACCTACTACTTGTAAATCGCTGGAACGTGCATCATTTTGTTCTCCGGAAGTAATTATTAAGGAACTGCTTCAGAAATTACAGACATCTAAAACAGATTATATAACCTTGGCCGGTTCCGGCGAGCCAACGTTATGTTTAGAATTGGGACAGGTTATTTCCAAAATAAAAAAAGTAACTTCTATCCCAGTGGTAGTTTTAACAAATGGATTGTTAATGTCCCGCCAAGAAGTTCGAGAAGAACTGAAACAGGCAGATGTGGTTTGCCCATCTTTAGATGCAGGAAATGAATATGTATTTCAGAGGGTAAACAGACCTGTCCCAGGTATAGACTTTGATACTTTCTTAAACGGTCTAATTGAGTTTCGGAAGGAATATGAAGGACAAATATGGTTAGAGGTCCTTTTAGTTCGTGGTATTACAGACACAAAAGATGAAGTAATTCAAATTGCTCAATGTTCCGCTCGCATCAATCCTGACCGTATCCATCTAAACACAGTAACTCGTCCGCCAGCCGACTCTTCTATCTCAGGTCTAACTGTACCAGAACTCGAAGAATTCTCTTCCCTATTTACTCCTACCGCAGAAGTTATAGCAGAGTACCCAGCAGGAATTGAGAATAATCCAATAGAAGATGAAAAAATAATTTCAGCAAATGATATTTTAGAGATACTACAACGGCATCCTTGTTCTATTACAGAATTATCATTTGCATTAAATACAAAAGAAACCAACATACACCCTTTATTAAAAGACCTGCTTCACCAAAAAAGAATTGAATCCTTTAATATCCGTGGAAGAGAACTTTACCGTTTTATAAAACCAGAATAATTAATATCTTATGGCTTTTATTCAACAATAAAGATATAAGGACCCCAACTATTTGCTTCATCTGCTTTCGGCAGTTTATTTGTAGCATGAAGTCTCACGCCTGGTTTTACCTCTACCTCATACTCCAACGCCGCCTCACCTTTCCTTCGAGATTCAAAATGGAAATCCAATTCTCCATTATCATTTAAGTCACGAGTAGCCAAAAAGTAAGTCCTTAATGCAAGAATATGATACACATCTCTCGGAGGTTCGGTACCTAATGGTTCAGGGACAACACCACCCGTTGAACCACCTGGTCCAACGCTGATTAATACAAATGCATCATAAACAGATGGCGGAAAAGTTACATCTTGAAGTAACGGATGATTTGACTCCCATGCCTCAGCATAAAAATAACCATTTTCTATCCAATAACGACGTGCCTTCTGAAATTGCCTTTTATTTATAGGAGCATATACAAACGGACGCTGGTCCATCTCAGCCAATCGATTTAACTCGCCCCCAGGATTGTTACTACCTCGATAAAGTTCTGTCGGAAATGAATACACACCCGTTGCTTGACTTTTTGACCCCATAGGCAAAAATTCCATAAGACTAATTCTACCATCACGATTGGTATCAAACCCTTCCGAAAACTCGTCCATATATTTACGATTTCCATGAACCTTCAAAAGAGCAGTATATGGTCTCAACATAAATAACTCATCATCAGGAATTTGTCCAGACTGAAAATCTCGTTTTTGCCAATTTACAAAACCATAACCTGGCGGATATGTGTTATGGTCCGTAAAATACGCCGTCATAGCAGTTCGTATCTGGAGAAATGTATTATCCATCCGCCGTAATTTCGCACGTTCACGGATACGAGGCAAAACAGCAAAAGTAAAGCCAGCAAGAATAGCGATAATAGCTATAACGGTTAGCAATTCAATAAGTGTAAACCCAAATAACCTCTTTTTCATATAGTAATCCTCTTTATTTCAACTACGGCTTGCTCTGTCTATTATACATAATAACATATAACAATAACGATTGGGCAAATTTAAAAATTTTTATCAACTTTTATTCTCATTTTCTCGTTTTCTTTTACAACAAATATTTGTTTGTCTTCATAGTATAAATGTGCAAATAAAAATGGGAATAATTATTTTTAGTTTCGTTTATAAAATTGTTTTTATTTGTCTTGATAACATGCTATAATGCACTTAATACAATATAACCATTAAGATAAGGAGTGAATCATGGGAGCAAAACACTCTGTCGAACAAATTTTTGAGCAGGCAGCAAAATTTGTTGTCAAGCAAAAGGGCACATGGGACCATGCTGACTGGGAAAACTTTCTTGGAAAGATTGCAGAATATGAGCTGGAACTACATGATGAACTTATGATTAAATTAGGGGCACTCTTGGAGTTGGGCAAATATTTTTATTCCAATCTTCCTGAAACTGTCGGGAAAAAACCGAAGAAAACAAAAAAAAATTCGGTAAAAAAGACAAAAGAATCAAGTGAAGAAACCTTAGATTAATCCGAAAACAGACTTTTAGAATTCGTTCTTATCTGTTCAGTTCGTAGTATGAGTGGAGCAGTTAATTGATATAACCGCAGTGGGTTGTGTTATTCCCCGTTACACGAATGGTTTGGGAACTTTTACTTGTATTACGGATTTCTACATCATAAACTCGGTCAGGAGCATTAAATCGGTAGCGATACATATCATCACCAAAAGATGAAGATGAACCTGTGATTGAACCAGATTTGCCACGTATATTAATGCTACTACCTGAACCCCATTGGTTACTACTCCCCTGCCAATACTCATTATTTCCCGAACTATAACAATCGATATTAAATCGGATTTGTGAACCACTCATATAATATGTTCCCGAAACGGTCTCGCCATTCGTGTTTCGAAAATTAAAACTACCACTTTGTCCCTGTCTCGTCTGAATATTTCCATACCATCCACTTAAAGATAACCGTTTAACCCCTGAAATTCCTTCCTTCTCACTTTTCTTCCCATGATACAAAGCATCAATAACCCCAACAAGAGCAGAAATTATTGGCGAAAACGATGCCGTTTCCCTCTTGTTCGCTTTAAGGGCGGACAAACTATCCTTTTTGGGAGCATAATACCGCTCAAATGTCAATGGAGGGACATACGTATTCCTGTTTAGCGGCTCCTGATTATATACATGCGGTTGAATCAGCCGTGGATAACTATATGGATTCGGTGTTAATAGAGGTTTTCCCATGATACTAAAAGCCTCTTCCAGATACGGATTATACAAAGCCTGTTCGTCAATTTTTTGCCCACCATAATGTGGTTGAATATTCTTCAATTTGCGTCCACCCACCGTAAGTTGATCACCCGATAAAACCTTACCTCCATACAAATCCAAAGCGTTCTTTGATGGATTACTATTATACATCTGAGCGAACACAGAGGTACTGAGGAATAAAAATAGCCCAATGCTTAAACTACAAACGGCTATTTCTATGTATCTGCCACAATTCATATTCTTTCTCCTTTTATTAAAACGAAAAACAAATCTCTCTTATTTAGTTTAACATAAAACTCCATTAAAACACCCCATATAAAACCCTTAAAAACACGATTCGCAATTTTATATAAAATTTCTTGTTCATCAAAAAAGTTAATTCACAAATTACCGATACTTTCCATCCATCCCGTGGTATGGTACTATTTATAAATCACATCCACAAAGACTATAACTCTATCCCCTTCTTGCTTAATATGCCACGAACTACTTTTGAGTTTCGTAATAAATCAGCCAATGCCCCTTTGCCATTCAAAATCTGGTTATTGCAATCATCATATCCACACAGAAAATTTAGATATTCACATGCCCACCCTTTTTCTGAGTTATAAGTTCTATAAATATTATCGAGTTGATTAACTACCTGCTTAAACCTCTGTCCAAAATCACTATTACGACAATCCTGTTCGAATAGCCTCTCCAGACCTTTACTACGTAAATCACTACTCAATTTAGGAAAGGAAAGCAACCCTTCTTTCTCTTTGTCCAAATAATCCGATAGTATATGTATATCCCACAGAATCGTTATCAGTCCTGCGGACATATCCCGTGGCAAACCTGTTATTTCTCCACACCGCTGGATTAATTTCCTGTTTTGGCGAGCCCGTTCCTCATTAATAAAATCCAACGCTTCCTCTATGTTCTCGTCCAATTCATCTCCCTCTAATCCCTGCTCCATAAATTCTTCTTCCAACGCATCCATAAGGGGCTTATGATATTTTAAGTCTATGTTAAACCCCCAATGAAAAATATACCGATGTTTTGTTCCCCCTCCAAACTTTAATCCAAATTTATTTTTTAGTTCCCGAATAAACTCACTATTCCCACCTTTCTGGTCTATCGTATCATGTAATTCTCTAAAAAGCGGTTCCAACATTCCCCCCCTTTCTGAAGAAATACCCAATACGCTATAAAAATCCAATTTATGTTTATTGTAATCACTCCGTGCATAACTAACAGGTTGAACCAAAGTGCCTAAACAACCTATAAAAACACATAAATATAAAACCTTTTGTTTGCAAGAAAAACGTCTCATATTTTTATATAATTCCTATATACATTATCTTCTCGATTACTTTTTCCTTCTCAGGATTGTTCCACGTGTATATGATTTTACCAGTTCCTCCGCTTCCTGTATCTCATTATTACTAATTCCCCAAAGCCGACCCGACAATCCATCCCTTTCGTTTTTCGCATCTTTATATATACCGCTACTCTCTCCACCATACTTCATTGCAAGGGTATACCATGCGTATGCTAATACCCTATCCTTTGGAACACCTTCACCATTTCCATACATATCTCCCAAATGCATCATTGCCCCGGCATTGCCTTCTTCCACTGCCTTCTCAAACCACTGTCGTGCCTTATCATAATCCTGCGGGACACCAAGACCTTCATAATACATCAAACCCAAATTAAACATCGCCATAGCATTGCCTTTTTCCGCAGACTTCTCATACCACTGCCGTGCCTT
>DAOSBX010000005.1:0-4652 GCA_035361075.1 Candidatus Hydrogenedens sp.
AGGTAATTGAAAATAGATATTGAGTGCGAGTCCAGAACGCCAAATAGGATGAGGCTCTTCATTATAACTGATGTCAAGCACATCCCCTTTAGGCTTTCCATCTTTTGCGGGGAAAATACTCCCCTCAATACACATACGAATTGACATTTTAGGGTTATCTCCTCCTGCCAGGTCATGTATCCACCCTCCCCGAACAGTACATTCATAAGAGGCAATACCATTTAAAATACCATCATTAAATTCTTCCTTAGTGGGATGATAAAGGCTAAGTGTGGTTATAGTATTAAGGTCTAAATTTTCGTGCCCGCTTACAACTAAGATATCTTTATCTACTAATTGTTTCAGATTGTTGGATTGTAAGGGTATTATTTTTACTATAGAAAATTGCCCAAAACCAGAAGTGCGTTCTCCCCCGATTCCTAATTTGCCAAGAGCAGAAAGGACCTTTTCAAAGGATTCCAATTCTGTTTCTTCTAATTTAACAAGAAACCACAGTCCAACGCCTTCTTCAGTATTAATTTCATAATAATTCTGTGGATAGGGAGTTGCTTGATTTGTTACCCTATCTATTACCGTAGAGATCTTATAATTTTCCTTAACAATTTTTTGGGTGGGAAGCCCGCCTTCTTTTTTTATTTCATTTAATTCTGTATCCAAACACAAAGTAGTTCCTTTATTTCCATCTAAATAGGGATAATCTTCTTTTCCAGCGTCTTTGTAAACAAGAAGTTTTGCAAAGAGTCCTTCGGAGACATACTTAACCTTTTTCCATTTTTTTCGGTCTGATTTATCTGCTGTGTCAAGTTTTTTTTCTTCTTCTTTTTTTTCATCCTGACTATCATCTGTAGAAGGGACAAAAGGTTTTGGATATAAATATATAGAATTATAATATGGATAAATGGAAGAGAGAAGAAGGTTTTTTGCTCGGTCTTCTCTCAGCCAATAAGGGTCTATCGTAGATGAAACGCAAAGAAAAGCAGAATGCAGGACATCGGAATGAACTATAGCTGTGGACTTCCTCGCATGGCTGTTTATACCTTTGAAGAAGGGACTATTCGGTTTGAGTTTAACTCGGTAATAAGGCATGAGGATTTACTCCTTAGAAGATTTAGCGTTGGAAAGTATTTAACCACTGAGTGTATATCATATTCTGCTCTAAATTGGTATCTTCAGTTAAATTATTTAGTTTTACTTTTCTCGTAGCAAATTTAATTTGTCCATATCCACGAGAACCCATACCACCAAGATAATCGTTCTCAAGTAAATCCATACCTTCCTTAAGAGTATTTAACGAGGAAGAAAGCCATTCATCTTTCAAATCGGGGGGGTCGTATATATTTAGAACTATTTGATAGTTAAATTTAACTCCGGCAGGGACACGTTCTATTTTTCTTGGAGTTGCAGCAGAGGTAATTCTATCTATAACCACCTCGGTTTTGGCTTGTGTATACGGTAAGTCTACATACAAAGATTCTTCTAATTTTTTAGCAGAGTCATTTGTTAATGAACAATCGCGAACTATTAACCTTGTAGGTAATGAATAATCAATTAGATATGTATTTCCATCATTTTTTAATTTTTTTATTTCCTCATTTGTAGTTCCAAAAAGATGGAAAATAATACCTTTTTTAGGATTATTATAGGTCTCCAAAGAATCACATGTGAAGATTCTGCTATTAGCAACATCGCTTAATTTTCCTGGGCAATAAACTTTTTCAAGCAAGCATCTCATTTTTCCTTTTAAGGAACTACCGGGAATGTAAGGTTTTCCATCTGTTGCATTTCGGATTACAACAGTATCTACTCCGCCAATTGAAAGACCTGTTTCAGAACCTCCTATACGCAGTCCTGTGAGGAGTTCAATTTCTCCCGTAATAATTAACTGAGCAACTAATTTTGTTAGTTTGGTTGTTGTACTCATATTCATATCTCCTATTTATTTTATTTGTGTTTGTTTTTGTTTAATCTTTTCCACCTTTAGCTTTGTGATAAGCCAGAATAGCTTCAAAACCTTTACAAAATAGGCGAAACCGTACTAATTGTTTTTCTTTATCATTCTGAATCTCTTTATCCGTTACCACATCAATTGCTTTATCTGTAATCTCTTTTAATTTATCCACCTCTTTATTCCTTTTGGCAGTATAAGCAAGCATTGGTTTTAACATAAGTAATTGAGGTATGAATCTCTTTGGATCTTCAAAGTTTTCAATTTTCTTGATATGTCCAAATATTCGGCGTATCTGAGTTGTTGTCAAATGAACTTTATTTGCCAGGTAATCCCCGCAATTTTCAGCGTCTTTAATAAACTCTGGCGTAATCCCATCCCTTACCATTTTTGCAAAAAAATTAGGATTGGGTTCAGGGATTGGTGAGTGTTGATTTCTTTCTTGATTCCAACCACGGTTCCTGTCTTGATACATAGATACTCTCCTTATGTTATATGTTGTTTAATTTTTTGTTCTGTTTTTCTCGCGTTAAGAATTCGACCCAGCGCAGAATAGCACTGAGTTTATCTTCAATATTGTAAGTTGTATTTTTATGCTCAAGTAATTTATTTTGAATTTCTATAATAATTTCCGTTTGGTCATTAGAATCTTTTGTAGTGTATTTTCGGAGCCCGTAGACCAGTAACCATTTCCAGCGTTCGAGAATAACTTGTTTTTGAATTTCCTCTGTATTTAAACCTTTTGCTTTAAGTTTTTTCTTTTTTTCATTTTGTTTTTGATAGACATAGGTAATGTCAAAAAGCTTGTTTAATATTCCCTTGAAAGCCACATTATCTTTTTGTTTTTCGAACAAATTTAATAATTTTTCTTTAATATAAAAAACATCATCTTTTTCTTCATAGCCAATTTCGGTGTCGAAAATAACAAGTGTATCTTTCTCCTTATTATTGTGTTTGTAGGATTTTGCTTGATTTTCTGCATCTTCCGCCATTCTGGCACAAATTCGCACAGGAATAGAATGGTCAACAACAATAATTCCACCTGAGAAAGATAGGTTTCCATGAGTGTATCTATCAAAATCATCTCGAAGTTCGAAAGCAAAATCAATTACTTTATCCCATGCCCCAACAATGAATAGGTCGTCTCCCCCGCTGTAGACTATGCCGACTGTACCTTTATAACCCTCTTTTTCTGCAAGATGATTTACATATCCTTCAAAGAAATCAGATAGTGCGGAACTTAACATTGCGGAACGGGATAAAGTATTGTAATATCCCAATCCTCTATTAAAAACATTTCCGAGATTGTCCACATCCGCCCGAAAGATAGCTATTTTTTCAGGCCCTTTAGAGGCTTCAGCAAAATCCTCAAATTGTGCAGGGGCTAATGGTAGGTATCTGTCATCATCTTCTTTCTGTTTTCTATTATTACTATCAAGATTTTCTTTTAAAGAGGGCCAGTAATTAGCAAAAGGACGAAGTGAAATAGAAATTTTATCTAACTTGTCCTTCAATATTTCCGTTACTGTAGTAGAGATGTTAAATTTATCTAAAAAGGTAATTTCAGTTACATTGTCTAAATTCGTTTTTTCTTCCAATTTATTAAGTATCTTATAGTCATACCCTAAACTATTTATGAACTGCAAAGGGAGAGGATTTTTATCTATACTTTCTACTTTTGTTCGAACCATCCATATTGCGTTTCGAAGTGTCTTTGCAAAATCTTCTAATTGTTTGTCATCTTTTTGGGCGTCTTTATCTTTTTTCTGGTCTTCTTTAGTAGAAAGAAAATTTCCAAAATCTTCTAATTGTTGATCATCTTTTTGGGAGTCTTTATCTTCTTCCTGGTCTTCTCCAGTAATATATTTTGATATTGGATATTTTGTTTTATCCATTTTGCCAAAAATTTCATTGTAAAATTTATCGCAATCTTCCGATTCTTGTGAGAAAACCGAGTATCTTTGTTTCTTTCTTTTCCCGACTTCTTGAGTTACATTTCTCCACACAGAAGTGAACTCGCCAACACAGAAATGGGATAATTTCACCGGGGTTGTAGCAAGTAAAAGGTGTAGTTCACCTTTCATATATTCGAGCAATTTGACCGATATATCCTGATTAATTTTTTCTACTTCTTCCTTTACTCCTTTGGGAAGTAATAAAAAAAATCTCCCCCCACCGGAATAAATAATATTGCACGGAGGCAGGCTAAAGTGTTCGCAGATATAAGTTGCAATAAATTCACAAAGGAGTTGGAGGAGGAATGAACGGGCTTTGAGTTGTTTTGCAGCACCCTTAGAAGGGATAGAATAAATATATTCTTGGATACCGGATACATCTCCACACAGGAAGGTGAAAAGTTCAAGATCATCTTTCTCTATAAACTCTTCTACCTTTCCTTCAGATTCTTTTTTTTCATTGGCAAGTTCTTGTATCTTATTTGTATCTTTTACACCTCTTTTTCTCTCTTCATGTAGTTCTCTATCTATGGATCGTAGTTTATCCAAAAATACTCCCAATTCATCATTATATTTTTTCCATTTCGCCAAACAAGCATCAATATTCTTTTCATCAATACCCGAATTTTCATTCAGTAAACTATAAGTAAAACATGATGCAATTGCGGAAGTTATTCTTAAATGTTGATATAAACTGATATCCGGGAAAATTTTTTGTTTTTCTGTGGGTGTTGTGGAGGGAATTCTGCTTG